>JBGVCE010000506.1:0-2443 GCA_045226235.1 Anaerobutyricum sp. | reverse complement strand
ATTATGCTATATATGCTTTGTTTTCGGAATCAGAAGCTGGACCTTCGGAAACCGGGATCCTGGAGATGGAAGAGAAATACTATAGAGACCGCAGCCAGGATTGCCATACCCATCTCTCTGGATCAGTTTTTTATGTGCTCTGCCTATATCGCAGCCACGAAAATCGTTGCCGGGATAGGTACCAATGCAGTTGCTGCGAATTCGCTGGCCATCACAGCCGAAAGTCTTTGCTACATGCCCGGCTATGGAATCGCCGTAGCAGCTACCACCATCATCGGTCAGACCATCGGGGCAAACCGCAGGGATCTTACCAAAAGTTTCTCCAGAGTCATTGTGATATTAGGTATGACTCTTATGGGAGCGGCTGCTGTTTTTATGTTCATTATGTCGCCGGTAATCTTTTCCCTGCTGACCAGCGATCCTCAGGTGGCTAAACTGGGAACCCAGGTGTTAAGGATGGAGCTGATCGCGGAGCCTTTTTATGGGGCATCTTTCTGCTGCGCCGGCATTTTTCGGGGGGCAGGGGATACCTTTATACCCAGCATGATGAATCTGTGCAGCATGTGGGGAGTGAGGATTATCCTGGCCTTTTTCCTGGTGCCCCGGCTGGGACTACAGGGATATTGGCTGGCCATGACCATCGAACTGTATTTCCGGGGTACCATCTTCCTCATCCGCCTGTTTAGGGGCAGCTGGTACCGTAAATCCATCTTTCAGTCATCCGATTAATGATTGGAAAGACGGTTCAGATAAACATTCTTCAGCTTCCCGAAAATGAATTTCTGTGTTCCATAGAGGCTGTAGTATCCTGACAGGCTGAAGGTTATGGACACAATCGCGGCGAAGAAGGAGATACCGTCTCCATGGAAGAGTTCCAAACCCAGCAGGATGGAAGCGATAGGGCAGTTTGTTACTGCGGCGAAGAGGCCAATCATGCCGCAGGCAGCCATAAGGGTGGGTTCGAAATGAATGAGGTTACCATAGCCGGCTCCGAAGCTGGCTCCAATGGAGAGAGTAGGTATGATTTCTCCGCCTTTAAAGCCTCCGCCGATGGTGAGGGTGGTAAAGATGATTTTCAGAAGAAAGGCTTCTAGCCTTACATTGCCTTCCATACTTTGCTCTATCAGATTGATACCGCTCCCGCTGTACATGGTGGTCCCCAGAAGGGCGGTCAATACGACAAAGGCACTTCCGCAAACCAGGATTCTCAGATATGGATTTGGAATCCATTTTCTTGAATTATGTTCAAATCCATGGAGAATGATAATAAAAAGAATTCCAAGAACGGACACGAGGAAACCCAGAAGGACCACAGGCTGCACGGTTTTAAAACCCAGTTTGGGTATATCTCCCAAAGAGAAGAGATCATACTCTATCCCCATCTTTAAGGCCACATCCTTTCCAAGGAAGGCAGCGAGAAGACAGGGAAGCATGGCGGCATAATAGATGATGCCTACACTGATGACTTCCATGCTGAAGAAGGCGGCCGCAACCGGAGTTCCGAATAAAGCGGAGAAAACGGCAGACATTCCAACCATGATGGTCATTTTTTTCTCTTTCTCATCCAGATGGAACAGACCGATTTTGGAGATCTGAGATCCAATCCATCCTCCCAGCTGCAGGGCTGCGCCTTCCCTGCCGGCAGAGCCTCCCACAAGGTGGGTTAAAACAGTAGAAAGAAAGATCAGGGGACCGGTGGCGCCGGTAATCTTCTCATCGGCCGATATGGAAGCAAGGACCATGTTAGTGCCGCTGTTTTTTCCTTCTCCTGTCACCTGATAACCCCACACGATAAGAAGGCCCGCCAGGGGCATCAGGAAGATCATCCATGGATGAGCAACCCTGAACTGAGTTACTTTGGTGATACACATGGCGAATAAGCCGCCGACTGCTCCACCCAGAAATCCTATGATATAGGCAATGATGGCCCATCGGATGAAATATTTTACATTTCTTCCAACGGGGGAATCCACTATTTTATTTATGAATGACCGGTTTTCCTTTGTTTCCATATTTTTGTATTCCTCCTGAGATCTGTTACAAAAAAAGTATATCATAATAGAGAGAAAGAAGAAATCATGCATTTTCATATTCATTTATATTGCCCGGAAAAAATGCCTTCCTGTTATCGGAAGGCAATCCTGGAGTACGAAAAACGCCTTGGACGTTATACTAAGATTCAACTGCATAAGATTCAGAAGGAGAAGGAGTGGGAGAAGTGTCTGACGGATGCCGGGGAAGGCTTTTATCTGATTACCGGAACTTCTCAAAGTTCGGAAGAGTTCAGCAGGAAGATCGGAAAATGGGAGAGTGGTGGCAGGAAGGAGATTCATTTCTATGTGAACCCGTCATGTCAGGATGGGATTCCTTCGGAGCATCTGGCTGCCTTTTCCATCTCTCGTTTTCAGATAAACGGGTCTATGACGGCACTGATCTTATATGA
>JBGVCE010000505.1:0-3972 GCA_045226235.1 Anaerobutyricum sp. | reverse complement strand
TTAAGGCAGGAAAGACAGTTTGCTGTTATACCACCCGTGCTCTCATTACTGCAGACACAGGGGACAAAGAAGACGAACTTCGCCTGGCGGTCAAAATCTCCGATGCGGTACAATCCCTGGTGGGCAAACTTTCTGTGACACCGGCATTCGTTATCGCAAAGGGCGGTATCACTTCCAGCGACGTAGGAACCAAGGCTCTTGCTGTTAAGAAAGCCAATGTTTTAGGGCAGATCAAACCGGGTATCCCTGTATGGCAGACAGGGCCTGAGAGCAAATTCCCTCAGACACCTTATGTTATCTTCCCGGGTAATGTCGGAGAGATTGAGACTTTAAAGGAAGCTGTTGAAGTCTTAACAAAATAGAATTATAATAAATATATATATATAATGTAAAGGAGGAAAATATTATGTTTATGTTCTTATCTCACATCCTGGATCCCGATGGTTATGCATGGCCGGGTGAGCCGGTTGTTTCCACACAGCAGTGCACAGATGTTTGTGAAGAAACACCGTTCTGCAGCTTTGTTTCCACCGTTCCGAATCACTGTGGAACTCATATGGATGCTCCTCGTCATTTCGTAAAAGACGGTATCAGCATCAATGAACTGGGCATTGAGTATTTCTGCCATACAGAAGTAGCTCTTCTTGAGATTCCCAAGGGACCGGCACAGGGAATCTACAAAGAAGATCTGGAACCTTACGCTGATATCCTCTCCAAAGTATCCTTTGCACTGATCCGTACCGGTATGGAGCAGTATCGTGATACTGATCAGAACATCTATCAGAACGAAGGCGCTTACATCGCACCTAGTGCAGGCGATTATCTGACAGAGAACTTCCCGAACCTGAAAGGTATTGGTATGGACTTCCTGGCAATCGGATCCGCATCCGCATCCTGTCCGGAAGGCGAGCTTCCGCCGGACTGCCATAGACATATCCTGGGATACTACACAGGCAAATTCTGTACAGGTGTTGAGGACATGCATCTGTCCGAGATTCCGAAGGGAGCAAAGATTACCAGATTCATCAATGCACCTCTTCGCATCAAAGGTCTTGATTCCAGCCAGGTAGTATGTATCGCTGAGATCGAAGATTAATAGTTGATTAAAAGGGTTATTAACCATATTAAACACAGAGAAGCCGGATTTTCATCCGGCTTCTTTTTCAATTAATATTGCTTTTTAAGTTTTTCCTGATTTACAGAAATAATACGGAGTCTTATGGATTCATGATCTTAAGGTTAATCTCCTGGGCGATGTGGAGATGACTTCCAATCAGATCTTCCAGTTCCTGAAGACGATGCTCCCTCACATACTGCAGGATAGTCTGATGCTCCTTAACCGTGTCTTCCATCCTTCCTTCCTGGAGAAATGAGGTGGCTGTCTGCCAGAAGATCCGGTACATGAAACGGCGATAAATCTCCAGCATGGATTCATTTCCCACAAACTGAACTACGCTGCGGTGAAATTCATAATCTTTGCGGGCAAAGTCTTCGTTATTATGATTGCTTTCGATAATTTCGTACTGACTTTGTACTTTTCCCGATAGCTTGTTGAAATACTGCTGTCCTCTTTCTGTATCCAGGTGAATGGATAACTGTTTAAAACAATAGGTTTCAAGGGCATATCTTAACTGATAGGTCTCCAGGATATCCTCTTTTGTCATCTTATGCAGGGTAAATCCCTTGCTTGGGAAGACATCGATATAGCGTTCCTGTTCCAGACGCAGAACCGCATCCCGGAAAGGAGTACGTGATACATCGGATTCCTTGGCCATCTTATTCAGAGAATAGTATTCCCCCTCTTTTAACTTTCCGTCCTTTATCAATCCGATCAGATGATCATATGCTTTGGATTGAAGCATCTGGGTATCTTTCATATATAATTTCTCCCCATAGTTTTATATCATCATTCTACCTTATGTCAGAAAAACCTGTCAATCCATTTCTTCAATCAGCCTTTTAAGAAGGAGTGTAAATGGGAAAAAGATTATTTGTGCAAAATTGACAATGCCGGTTGAAGACAGTAATATTGTAATATGGAATAGTATTGTGGTATAGTAAATGTATAGTGATGAGGATGGATATAATTATTTATATAAATAACATACGGTTTTGACTGTTGAATTGCGGTCAAGTTTTATATCAGTATTATACACGCAATTGAATTGTTTCAAAGGATAAAAGGAGGATAAAAATGTTAATCGATCTGGTAAGAAAAAACAGAAGCTACCGTGGCTATGATCATAGCAGAAAGATCAGCAGAGAGGAGTTGCTGAAGATGGTGGAGGCAGCCCGCCTTTGTCCTTCCAGTGTAAATAAGCAACCCTTAAAATTCCATCTGGTCTATGAGGAAGACAAGGTATCCAGGCTGCAGGCGCAGACCAAATGGGCCCGGGGACTTCCACAGATGACCCTTCCTCATCCCGGCAAGGAACCGACTGCTTTTATCGTAATCTGCCAGGATACGGACATCGATTCCAATCTCTCCCGTTATCCTAAGGACGTGGGAATCGTAGCCCAGACCATACTGCTGACTGCGGTGGAGATGGATCTAGGCGGCATCATGATCGGTAACTTTCGTGCGGACGCCGTCTCTGAAGTGACCGGGTTTCCTGAGAACATTAAGCCAATGTTGATTGTTGCCATCGGAAAACCGGATGAGGAGATTATCCTGACAGATGTGGTGGACGGGGAAACCGGTTATTACCGGGATCAGGAGGACAGGCACTATGTGCCTAAAAGAGCATTAGAAGACTTGATAATATAGAGTTAATTATATCATTAAGAAATCGGGGATATTTGAAGTATTTTCATATATCCCCGATCTCATTATCTTATTGATTTAGTAATTACAGATTTAATCAGATTATACTCTCAGTGAATTATTTTCCGTGCTATATTCCATCCTCCAGTTGATACATCTCTTGAGATAATGAACATAAGCAGGATTCTTACACATGCCTTTTCCCTCGGTATCGGAGATCTTGGCAACATCCATACCGTTGCATGCGGTGGTCTTCATAACGATGTTAAGGGCCGGCACCTTGGTATCGTTGGAGAGGTAGGTACCGATACCGAAAGCAACTTTGGCACGGCCGTCAAAATGCTTCTTAATCTGGTCGGCCTTCTCAAAATTCAGGCTGTCGCTGAAGAGCAGAGTTTTGGTCTTCGGATCAATATCCAGATACTTATAATGGTTGATCATTTTCTCGCCCCACTCGATGGGGTCTCCGCTGTCGTGTCTCACACCACTGAAGAGTGTGGCGTAGGTTAACTGGAAGTCTTTCAGGAAACAATCTGTGGTGATGGCGTCTGTCAGGGCGGTTCCGTTGAGGACTCCATACTCCTTGACCCAGGCATCCAGGGCATACCAGTTGGAATATGCCGGATTATGTTTATGATTTCCCTGTCCTACGCACATGAGCCATTCGTGGGCCATAGTACCGATAGGAGTGATTTTATATTTTTTGGCAAGATAAACATTGGAGGTTCCCACGAAAGTAGAATCCGGATATTTATGCTCGCTAAAGGCCTTAACAGCCAGTTCCTGGGCTTCTGCGGACAGTCTTCTCCTAAGACCAAACTCGGAGAAAGCGCCGATATTGTATTCTCCGCTGACAATTTTCTCAACCTTTGCCTTAAGGCGTTCTTTGAAGCTCTTCATCAAGTCATCATAATCGTAAGCCATGCGGAAATATACTTCGTTGACGATGGCCAGTGTAGGGATCTCATACATGGATGTGTTAAGCCAGGTACCCTTGGCTTCGATGGTAAGTCCGCTGGGGCTGTCTGTGCTGAATGTAAAGTCGGCATATCTCGGTTCCCACAATCTTAGAAAATCACAGTAGGATCCTTTGATCCATTTGATGCGGTCCAGGTATTCCAGCTCATCTTCCGTGAATCGAAGATCACAGTAGAGTTTGATCTGGCGCTTGATTTCCTCCACCATCTCGGGGGTAAAATGTACATCTT
>JBGVCE010000504.1:0-2656 GCA_045226235.1 Anaerobutyricum sp. | reverse complement strand
CAACCTATACCATAGAAGCGTTGATGCATGACTGCAAGGCCCTGCAGTCAGGGACCAGCCATAATTTCGGCTCCGGTTTTGCGGAAGCCTTCGGCATCACCTACGCCAACAAGGAGAATAAATTAGTGCCGGTTCACGAGACATCCTGGGGTCTTTCCACCCGTATTATCGGTGCCATCATCATGGTTCACGGCGATGACAGCGGTATTATTCTTCCACCGAAGATCGCACCGGTACAGACCATGATCATCCCCATCCAGCAGAAAAAAGCGGGAGTACTTGAGAAGGCGGATGAGATCTGTGCCAGATTAAAGAAAGCAGGGTTCTCCGTTCGGGTGGATGATTCAGACAAATCTCCCGGATGGAAATTCAGTGAGCAGGAGATTCAGGGAATCCCCACACGTATCGAGATTGGCCCCAAAGATATCGAGAAAGGGCAGGCTGTCATCGTTCGGCGTGACACCCGCGAGAAGATCGTCACTCCGTTGGAGGAGATCGAGGAGACCCTTGCCCGGGTTCATGAACAGATGCAGAAAGATATGTATGACCGTGCCAAGGTTCATCTGGAAAACAACACGCACATCGCTCACAACTGGGATGAGTTCAACCAGATCCTCAATGAAAAACAGGGCTTTATCCGTGCTATGTGGTGCGGCGAGACGGAATGTGAGGAAGCCATCAAAGAAGAAAACGGTGCTACCACACGCTGCATTCCATTTGTACAGGCAAGACATGCAGACACTTGTGTTCATTGCGGAAAACCGGCAAAATATGAAGTTTATTTTGGTAAAGCATATTAATTTTTTTGAATCTGTCAGTAGTAGATGAGAGGAGTTACCATGTCAGAACATATCGTTGCCATCGTGGCAGGAAGAGAAGTTACAGAAAAAGAATTCCAGGAGTTTACATCCAGAATTCCCGAGCAGCAGCAGGCTTACATCCAGACCCCCGAAGGAAGAAAACAGGCTCTTACCCAGTATACCAACTATTTTCTTTTCGAAAAACTTGGGGAGGACAAGGGCTATGATCAGTCCGAAGAGTTTAAAGCTATCATGGAAAACGCAAGGGTGGAACTGCTCAGCCAGTACGCACTGACTCAGGAAGTGAAAGATATCACTGCATCCCGGGAAGAATGTGAAGCCTTTTATGATGCCAACAAAGCACAGTTTGAAAAAGGACCTCAGGCTACAGCAAAACACATCCTTACTGACACGGAGGAAGAGATCCATAAGATCAGAAAAGAGATCGAAGAGGGAGTAAAAACTTTTGCCCAGGCTGCACAGGAATACTCCAAGTGTCCTTCCAAAGCTCAGGGAGGCAATCTGGGTACCTTCGGCAGAGGCCAGATGGTCCCGGAATTTGACAAGGCAGTCTTCGAAGGTGAGGCAGGCAAACTGATCGGACCGGTGAAGACCACCTTCGGATATCACTTGATTCACATCGATGCCTTGGAACAGGGATCGGTAGCTTCTTTTGAGGAAGTGTATCCCCAGATTATGCAGCAGCTGATCAATGAGAAACAGAACCAGAAGTACATGGCCTTACGTCAGGGGCTTATTGAAAAATATGGTCTTGAGTTTAAGGAATAAAAAAAATTATACAGCTTCTTTTCTTTTCCCGAAAAAAGAGTTATAATAAATCCGTACTCTATAAGTATAATATTAATATTTAATGATGGAGGTAGATTAAAATGGGATTAGTATCAGCTAAAGAGATGCTTCAGAAGGCAAAAGCAGGACACTATGCAGTAGGCGCATTTAACATCAACAACCTGGAGTGGACAAAGGCTATTCTTCAGACTGCAGAAGAGTGCCAGTCTCCTGTTATTCTTGCTGTATCTGAGGGCGCAGGAAAATATATGGTTGGCTACAAGACAATCGTCGGCATGGTGAAAGGTATGCTGGAAGAATTAAATATCACCGTTCCGGTAGCTCTTCATCTTGATCACGGTTCCTTCGAAGGAGCAAAGAAATGCATCAATGCAGGTTTCTCCAGCGTTATGTTTGACGGCTCCAGCCTTCCTTTCGAGGAGAATATCGAGAAGACTAAGATTCTCGTAGATGCATGTGGAGTACTTGGCATCTCTCTGGAGGCAGAAGTTGGCTCCATCGGCGGCGAGGAAGACGGTGTTATCGGACAGGGCGAATGCGCAGATCCGAAGGAATGTAAAGCAATTGCTGACCTTGGCATCGACATGCTGGCCTGCGGTATCGGAAATATCCATGGCAAGTATCCGGAAAACTGGCAGGGATTAAGATTTGACGTTCTTGATGATATTCAGGCTCTGACAGGAGAAATGCCATTAGTATTACATGGCGGTACAGGTATCCCGGATGACCAGATCAAGAAAGCCATCTCTCTCGGCGTTTCCAAGATCAACGTTAACACAGAGTGCCAGCTTGTTTTCGCAGAAGCTACCCGTAAGTACATCGAGGCAGGCAAAGACCTTCAGGGCAAGGGATTCGATCCTCGTAAGCTTTTACTTCCGGGCGCAGAAGCTATCAAAGCAAAAGTAAAAGAGAAGATGGAAATCTTCGGTTCCATCGGCAAAGCTTGATTTCATACCCTATAGGTATATTTAAAAGGAGTCTTTAAGGCTCCTTTTTTTGTTGAATAGGAAATGGAATTTCCATTTAAACAAAAAAAGGGGCCTTAA
>JBGVCE010000503.1:0-9231 GCA_045226235.1 Anaerobutyricum sp. | reverse complement strand
GAAGGCTGATAAAGAATGGACAATCCTGATGGCAGTTCGGCGATATCCCGATAGATCTGGTCGTACTCCTCCGTCCGGATTCCATTTTCAAGGAGATAGTCCTTCATCTTATCATCCAGACAGCTTTGCTGGAGGTACCAGGTGATCTGATCTTTCCGGATGATAAGGTAGCTCAATACCACGGGGGTATGTTCCACATCATTTCCCCGCACATTTAAAAGCCAGCAGATATCATCCAGGGATGCCAGAAGCAAGGCATCCGCATCCAGTTTTTCCATCCTTTCCCTCACGGCTGAGATCTTGTCCTTGCAGCATTGGCCACTGAACTCCTGGGGAAGTATCCAGGCAGGCTTTGCCGACATCTCCGGACGCTCATCCCAGATAGCGTTCACCAGATCCAGATTTGTTTCCATGCTGGCTCCCGCCCTTTGAACGATGCGGTTGTAACGTTCCGCCCGGTCTGTCATCATACAGCGTCCGTCAAAGGCAAACACCATCCCTCTCTCCAGGTTCTCTCTCAGGTACTCTTCGATGGAAGGAACTCCTTTCTCTCCCATCTTAAACAGGGTGATCCCACTGTCCTGCAGCTGGTTTGCCGCCTGCAGAAAATACCTGCCGTCCGTCCAGAGACCGGCCATGTCTTTCATGACAAGCAGAGTTCCGGCAGATCCTGTAAATCCTGAGATGAAGGCACGGCTTTTAAAATGGTCTCCCACATTCTCTGAACCATGAAAATCGTCCGTGGGGATCAGATATGCCTGGATGTGGAATCTATCCATCTCTTTTCTCAGTAATCTTAATTGTTCTCTCATATTTTTGCCTCGTTCTATCATCAAAAGAGGGGATTTGACCCCCCTTTGAAATGTTCTTTATTTATTGATGTATCCATCAGGATTATTGGATTGCCAGCGGTAGGAGTCTGCGCACATCTCCTCGATTCCGTACAAGGCTTTCCATCCCAGTTCCTTCTCCGCTTTGGAAGGATCCGAATAACATGTGGCGATGTCACCGGGGCGGCGTGGTTTTATCTCATATGGAATATCCTGTCCGCAGGCCTTGCCATATGCTTTCACAACATCCAGGACGCTGTAGCCATGGCCTGTCCCCAGGTTATAGATACTCACACCGGGTTTCAGGTGCTCCAGGGCTCTCAGATGCCCTACCGCCAGGTCAACTACATGAATATAATCTCTGACACCCGTTCCGTCCGGCGTATCATAATCATCTCCGAATACCCCTAATTTCTCCAGTTTCCCCACTGCTACTTTGGCGATGTAGGGCACCAGATTATTGGGAATGCCCTTTGGATCTTCTCCGATCAGACCCGACGGATGGGCTCCGATGGGGTTGAAATAGCGAAGAAGGGTCACATTCCACTCGGGATCACTAACACACAGATCTGTAAGAATCTGCTCGATCATCCCCTTGGTCTGGCCATAGGGATTGGTAATCTGTCCTTTTGGACAATTCTCTGTGATGGGGATTTCCTTTGGGTCCCCATAGACCGTTGCGGAAGAACTGAATACGATCTTCTTGCATCCGGTCTTGCGCATGGCATCACATAGGTACAGAGTACCTGTTATGTTATTATGATAATACTCAAGGGGTTTGGATACAGATTCACCCACTGCTTTATATCCTGCGAAATGGATGACTGCTTCCGGTTTTTCTTTTTCAAAGACCTCTTCCAGAAATGCTTCATCCAGCAGGTCTCCTTCATAGAAGGTGAGCTCCTTTCCGGTAATCTTCTCTACACGATCCAGCGCTTCCTGGCAGGAATTATACAGATTATCCACCACTACAACTTCATAATCCTGATTCAATAATTCTACACAAGTATGGCTTCCGATATATCCTGCTCCGCCTGTAACCAATATCTTCATATGATTCCTCCGTCTAGTAATTTCCTATACTGGTAAATAATTAAATAATAATGATATTAACACTTATTTCATACAACAGAGTCTTTATTATCTTAGCATCGGGTCTGGAAAAAGTCAATTTTGGCGTAGGCCGCCTTGGCGGTGACCCCGGATATGCGCCCGATCTTCCCGGACAGACTGCTGATCACATTCTGAGGAGCGTCCAGCACTAGGCTTATGATATTAATCTTTTTCTCCCGGTAAGGGATCCCCATCCGGCCGATAATATAGGCTGCATATTCATGGATAACCTGATTCAGTTCTTCCGTTTTCTCCAGGTCTTCCACAATGATGGACAGTGCAGCGATCCTGTTGTCTGTCATGGTTTCCTTCATAGAAATCCGGCCTCCTATCATTTATGGTATAGCACTTCCGACCTGCCTTCTTCAATCGGAATCCTTTTAACGATCAACAGATTCTGGGCAGAAGCTCACCGCCGGGAGGCGGAAGAAGGGTCTGCGCACCGATCTCCGTGGTTACCACCACACGGCCCGGCTGGCTGTCCGTCACTTCTCCAATGATGGCTGCCTTGGCAGAGGGCTGTAATCTGCGCAGTGCTGCCACCAGATCCTCGGCATACTGCCTGGGGGCGAAGATGACCAGCCGGCCCTCACAGGCAAGATAAAGGGGCTCTAAGCCCAGCATATCACAGACACCCTGCACGTTTTCCTGCACCGGAATCTTCTCCCGGTCCAGAAGAATCCCCACTTTACTCTGCTCTGCAATCTCATATAATACCGTACCCACGCCTCCCCGGGTGGCATCCCGGATCACATGGATATCCCGGGTCACACCCAGCATGGACTCCACACATTCCCATAAAGGTGCACAGTCACTGGTCACTTCTGCTTCGATGCCCAGATCCTCCCTGGCCAGAAGAATGGTCAGTCCATGGCGTCCGATATCGCCGCTGACGATGATGGCATCCCCGGGACGGGCAGAAAAGCCGGAAGTCTCCACTCCCTCCACAAGAGTCCCGATGCCCGTTGTAGTGATAAACACACCGTCCACCTGGCCTTTTCCTGCGACCTTGGTATCTCCTGCCACGATTCTGACACCGGCTTCTGCCGCCGTCTTCTCCATGGCGGAGGCAATCCTTTCAAGCTTCTCCATTGAGTATCCTTCCTCGATGACAAAGGCACAGGAGAGATATCTGGGTCTGGCACCCATACACGACAGGTCATTTACCGTACCACAGATGGAAAGTTTGCCGATATTTCCTCCGGGAAATTCCTGGGGAGAGACGATAAATCCGTCTGTGGTAAAGGCGATCTTCCCTGCTTCTACGGGAAGAACTGCAGCGTCATCACTGGTGAGGTCCGGATTGGAAAAATGTTTTTTAAAAACCTGATCAATCAGTTCATTTGTCTGTTTTCCTCCTGCTCCATGGGCAAGAGTCACTGTTTTATCCATACTACTGTCCTTTCTCTATCGGCTTCCGTAATTATAATATGCGGAACAGGCCCCTTCTCCGCTAACCATACAGGCACCCACAGGGTGAAGAGGATTACAGGCCTTTCCAAATAATTTGCACTCGGTGGGAAGACATCTGCCCTGAAGAACTTCCCCGCAACGACAGGCAGTGGGGGCTGCTCCCTGCATTTTGGGAACATGGAATTTTCTCTCTGCATCCATATCACGGAATTCTTCCTTCAGTTTCATGCCGGATCCGGGAATTACCCCCAGGCCCCTCCATTCGGTATCACACTCTTCCAGCCAATACTCCATGAGTTTTCTGGCCCCGGGACTTCCTTCCGGCCTGACCACCCGGTCATAACAGTTTTCAAAAAAGGGTTTCCCCTGGGGGAACCGCTGCAGGATGGTAGCGATGGCATGTATGATGTCCTCCGCCGTAAATCCGGCGATCACACCGCTAACTCCTTCCCGGGCTAATTCCTCACAGACTGCGGTACCCATGATGGCATTGACATGTCCGGGATACAGGTAGACATCCACACTATCCTTCAGCGCCCGGTAGGCGGATGGCATGGTTTTGTTGGCCACCAGAAGGGAAAAATTCGTGATTCCTGCTTCCCTGGCCTTTTTCGCTGCGAGACAGGAAGCTGGCGTCGTTGTCTCAAATCCAACGGATAAGAAGACCACTTCCTCCTCCGGATGTTCCATGGCATAATCCGAAGCATCCAGAGGAGAGTACACGATCTGAATCTTTCCTCCTTTTGCCCTGGCATTTGCCAGGCTGCCATGAGAACCCGGAACCCTGACCAGATCGCCAAAGGTACATATCGTTACCTGCTTTTCCAGAGCCAGGAAGATTGCCTTATCGATATAGTCCACCGGGGTCACACACACGGGACATCCCGGGCCGGATATCAGAGTTACCTGAGGAGGAAGAATCTGCCTGACCCCAAGTTTAAAGATCTCATGGGTATGAGTTCCGCAGACCTCCATGATCCGCAGGGGAGGTCCGTCATAAGACCGGATAATATTCAATTCTTCTGTTTTTTGTTTTTCTTTTCTTCCCATGGTCTTGTCAGTCATCCTCTTCTTCTGTTATCTTGGCGATGGCGATTCCTGCATGAACCATCACATAATCACCGGGTTCCAGATCTTCCAGCAGTTCCGCGGAGATCTCTCTCTTAGCGCCATGGGCATCCACCACGGCCATTCCATCCTTCATGGTAAGTATCTTAGCCGGCAATCCAACACACATACTAACATCCTCCTGTCTATCAATTATCTTATCTATCTTTGATTGTTTTATCTGCTACAATTTCTTAGTAATTAATCGGAATCACTCTGATGATTCAAGGCATACATGGCTGCCACAGCCTGCCCCACACAGATTCCTCCGTCATTAGGCGGCAGCATGGAATGGGTATATACCCTGAATCCCTCCCTGGCAAGACCTTCCACCGTCTCCTCCAGAAGAAGGGTATTCTGATAGACTCCCCCACTTAAAGCCACGGCATTAATGCCTCTTTCCTTTCGTATCCGGCAGCAGCATTCCACGGTCAGGTCCGCCAGGATCTGATGGAAACAAAGTGCCAGCATATCAGGGGACTCCCCTCGCAGAAACGCTTCCGTCAGCTCATGGAACAGACGGTCCGTGGGAAGAATCCATCGACCTTCCATTCTCTCCCATGCCTTCTCTGACAGGCGGTCTGACAGACCTTGGTAACATTCCCGGTTCTGAATATATTTCAGGGCCCTCAGTGCGGCATATTGCAAAGCACAGGAAGCATCCCCCTCGAAGGTGGACTCCCTGCAGATTCCCAGCAGGGCACTCACCGCATCGAACAGTCTGCCTGCGCTGGTGGAAGTTACTGTATTGATTTTTCTCCCTGCCATCTTCATGAGGGTAAGGGCCTTCCCCTCATCACACAGATTCAATTTCTCCGATAGCTTTAGGGCAGACTTCTCCTCATAGCAGTCTTTCAGCATAGTGACAGCATTACGCCAGCCTTCTATGGCGGAAAGATCACCTCCAACCTGATCAAATGGACATATGGAGGCTACTCTCTCGAAACCGCCATAGTCTGCCGCCAGGATTTCTCCTCCCCAGATAGTTCCGTCCGTACCATATCCGGTACCGTCATAGGAAACACCGATGACCGGCCCCTCCACATCATTTTCCAGCATACAGGATAAGATGTGGGCATAATGATGTTGTACTTCAATCACGGGAAGACCCAGGGTCCTGGCAAAGGCTGAGGTATTATAGGCGGGATGAAGGTCACATGCCACTATCTGAGGCCTGGCCTCCAGCAGTTCCTCCATCCTGCGGACTGATTCTTCCAATGCCTTCACCGTTCTCACATCCCCCATATCACCCAGGTAAGGGGAGGGATAATATAACTGGTTCTTGACCAGGCAGAAGGTGTTCTTTAACTCCCCTCCGATAGCCAGGACCTCCCCCTGCCAGTTCATGTGGGAAGAGAAGGGCAAAGGCGCATAACCGCGGGAACGACGGATCATATAGGGACGGTCTCCCTCGTAATCCAACACTGTGTCATCTGCCCGCAGACGGATCAGCCTGTTGTGGGACAGGATATGATCGCACAGATGTCCCAGTTCCCTGTCGGCATCCTCGTCATCCCTGCAGATCGGAGCTCCCGAGCTGTTGGCGCTGGTCATAACCAGGCAATCCGGCATGGTAAGACCATCCGGATAATCGAACAGGAGAAGATGAATCGGAGCATAAGGAAGCATAACACCCAGCTTGGGATTTCCCGGTGCCACCGATTCCGCTACCTGCCCTCCCTCTTTTCTCTCCAGAAGGATGATCGGTTTCTGATGTCCGTCCAGGACTTCCTCCTGGACCCGGGTCACCAGGCATTCCCGCTTGGCGGTATCCACATCTCTCATCATGACCGCAAATGGCTTGACAGGCCTCTTTTTTCTTCTGCGAAGCAAGGAGACCGCCTCTTCATTGGTGGCATCACAGCATAGATGAAAGCCTCCGATTCCCTTAATGGCAACGATTTTTCCCTGGCAGATGGCCTGCCGGATGAGAAGGATGGCTTCCCGTCCCCTGGCCTCTTCTCCCAGGAGATAGACTTCCGGTCCACACTCGTTACAGCACACCGGCTGAGCATCATATCTTCTGGAGGCAGGGTTATGATATTCTTCCTCACAGCTTTCACACATGGGAAAAGAAGCCATGCTTGTCCTCACCCTGTCATAGGGCATGGCATCCAGTATTGTAAGTCTTGGTCCGCAGCAGGTACAGTTGATAAAAGGGTGCAGGTATCTGCGGTCCTTAGGGTCAAATATTTCTTTTTTGCATTTATCACATATGGCGATATCCGGCGATACAAAGATATCGCCCTTAATCTTCTCACTCTCTATGATGGAGAATCCGCCATATTCTCTTTTTTCTCGCTCATCCGGTTCCTGGACATCCATCTTCAGGATTACCGCCCGTTCCGGCGGGGCTTCTTCCACTGCCCTTAGGAAGGCTTCCACAGAAGCCTCGGGACCATGAGCGATGATTTCAACAAAAGGTCCCTTGTTGCACACACTTCCCTCCACGTTAAAAGTGTCGGCGTGTCGCGCTACAGTGGGGCGGAATCCCACCCCCTGGACTATCCCGTATACCCGGGCCAGCTTGGTAATCATAGGCTACTCCTCTTCAAGATCAAACCCCAGCGGTTTTCCTGAGATGGCAAAATGATTCAAGGTGATAAATATACCCTTGTAATCAGGGATTGCCTGACCCAGGAGCTGGTCTCCGATGATAACATCGTACTCCCCTTCCCTGGCCAGCTGCACCCACTGGTCTTCTTCCATCAAAGGAATATCCCAGGGTTCTCTTAATTCCTTATCCATCTCAAACCAGCTTGCCAGCCGGATCATAGCCCTGGTATGTCTTCTCAGTTCCTCCCTCAGGCTATGGGCCAGTACCTGCTGATGGACAATCAGGATTTTCTTTACCTCCTTGCCCGAAGAAAAGATGGATCTCATATAACTCATAAATCTGTCATAACCCTTGATCTGGTGCAGGGGATAGACTGCTTCATAGGGGGTGCCGAATCTCCTGGCAAGATACCTTGCGGCCTTAAATCCGCTGGGGGCTACCACCAGGTTCTTCATGACATTTCCCGCGCTCTTTATCTCATGAACTCCGGCCCCCATTCCATAGCAATGGTAGGTCCCCGGACCTTCATAGTGCAGTCCTTCCATAGGGACGTCAAAGGGGGTGGCACCGATTACGCCATAATGGCCCGGCTCCATCCCGGAACTATTCTCTGCAAATGTGCGGAACAGGGCCAGCCAGGCCTTCTCACATCCCACATCATAATAATGTACACCATCCGTATCCAAGGCCAGGGCAGGGATACCCGTCTCTACTTCCAGGATACGTTTCAACGCTTTATAGTCCGTACCGATCACTGCCGGTACCGGTGTCCCGATCAAGGCAAGGAACTGTCCGTCGATCTGTCTGCTCACATCCTTGATCTTGGCGATCAGACGGTCATCTCTGCCCAGAATAGCATCCATATCTCTCAGTCCTGCGCTGAATATGGCACTTCGTTTTTCAAACCAGCGGGGTTCGTCAAAACCACAGATATTGCCGGCACATCCTCCGGCGTCAATGATGACGATCAGTCCGTCCAGCTCACAGAGCACGGCGGTAGATCCGGATTGATCCGGAGCGAAGGGCGAGAGAAACTTCCATAATCCTTTCATTTTTCCCCCTCCTCTGTTTTCGTCATTTTCCCGGCAAGAGCCTTCTCGCATTCTTCAAAGAAATGCCGTAAGCCCGCATAACCGAAGGGCTGGATATCTTTACTCCACTCTACTTTGGCCGCCCGGGGATAATAGTATCCCGCATCTTTTCCCACCACGATATCTACTTCCGAATCAAAAGAGTCATAGTAGATCATGGTGGGCCCCAGATTGGAATAAATCCTGGTTTCCGGGCTAAGAGCCGCTATCTTCTTGAGATACACGTAATCTGTTTCCATAGGATCCGCAAATATCTCAGCCACGAAAAAGCCGTATTGCAATAATGCCAGAGACAGTTCAAAGGCATTGGCATTACACCCTTCCCCCACGGAGAAGGTCAGCTTCTTATATTTGGATCTAAATTCTTCGATCTGTTTGATGGTCTCTTCATAATATGCACTGTCATCGATACTTACACCCAGGGCTCCGCCAAAAAGGCTGTACTGTTTTCGGATCTTGTCAATCTGATAGAGCCGGGTCAGTTCTATGGAAGGCAGCTTCAGCCGTTTCTGAAGGTCCGCTGCGGCATACCTTGCTTCCGGGTTCAGCACGATATTAAAATTGGCATTCCCCATATCCATGTATTCCTCAAAATCCTTGCAGCGGGAGATCTCATTGATCTTCCGGATCCCGAGGCTTTTCAGAATGGGATAAAGCTCACAGTCATCCTCCAGGTGGTCAAAATTACCCAGGAGGTTAACCATGTTCTGCTTTATCTCTCCCCTTTTCAGAAGAGAATAGATGGATTGCCGGACATGGACCATAGGAGGTTTCCTCCCCTCCCTGGTTAAAGCATACATATAGCAGGGAAGGACAGGGATGCCAACCTGGTCTTCTGCCTTCTTGCAGACCCTCTCCATATCCGTTCCCAGCAAAGCATCCACACAGGTAATACAGATCATCACCACGGAGGGTTTAGTCTCTAGACAGTCATAAACCTCCTGCACAGCATGGGGAATCTTCTTAAGGTGCCTGCCTGTCACGATGTCCGTCTCATCCAGGGTAAGGAAGAAAAACCTGTTTCGATACTCTTCATATTCCGTAAGGATGGTGGTATTCCTTCCACAGCAGGCCGGTGACACCAGAAGCATCACAGAGCCCGGAATGGATAGGCCCGCTC
>JBGVCE010000502.1:0-2994 GCA_045226235.1 Anaerobutyricum sp. | reverse complement strand
CTAAGGGTTATGAGATTATCGGTAATTACACCGGAGCATTTCAGAAATACGATGCCGTCTACGAAAGAACCGGTGAGAAGGAAGCTTATCTGAACTACCTGGAGTCCCGTTATAAAGCGGCAGAAAAAGAGCTGAAAGACGGGGACACGGAAGCTGCCTATTCCGATTACAAGGCAGTTGCCAATCCGGAACCCGGTTTTGGATACGATGACGGTTATAAAGACAGCAGACAGAAGTTCACTGCTCTTGAGATAGAAAATGTGAAAAACGGTGTCATGGGCGAAGTGGTACATTTTGCCCGCATGGACTGGCGTGTTCTGGATATGGAGGACGACCGGGTTCTCCTGGGAAAGGACCATGCTCTGGGATCCACACCTTTTAACACTACTCCAGATGAAAATATCACCTGGGCCGATTCCTCCGTCAGAGAATGGCTCAACGGCACATACCTGGAAGAGAATTTCTACGAGGAAGAACGTGACATGGTTTTGGATACCCAGGTGGAAGCTACGGCTAATCCGGATTATCCCGGTGTGAATGCCGGAGAAAACACCACTGATAAATTATTCCTCATGAGCATCGATGAAGTAAGGAACTATTATTACCAGCTTCATCCCACTCAGACATGCTGGTGGCTGAGAACTCCCGGCGCCCACAAAGGATCCATGGCCTTTGTATATCGCGACAAAGAAGTTATGAGTTACGGCTATGAAGTAACAAATATGGAGATTACCGTAAAACCAGCTATGTGGGTATCTATTAAATAGTTAAATAGACATCAAAAAGCATCGTGCTTTCGCACGATGCTTTTTCATTTACTGTCTTATTATCTTCTCTTTAGAATTCAGGAATCCTAGAATAACCCTGTGATCAGACCTTCATCCGTCACATCGATTCCGAATGCTGCCGGCTTCTTGGGCAGTCCGGGCATGGTCATGATAGCTCCGGTAAGAGCAACCACGAAGCCTGCACCTGCACTGACATATACGTCTCTTACTGTGATCTTATATCCCTGAGGACGGCCTAGTTTATTCTGGTCATCAGAAAGGGAATACTGGGTTTTTGCCATACATACAGGCATGTTGCCAAATCCCAGCTCTGTGAGATTATTCAGAGTCTTTAAGGCTGCCGGATCAAAGTTTACCCCATCTGCGCCATAGATTTCTTTAGCCACAGTCTCAATCTTCTCCTTAAGAGGCATCTCATCAGGATAGAGTACATGGAAATGGCTCTCTTTCTCTTCCAGAGTCTTAATAACTTTCTCAGCCAAAGCGATTCCGCCTTCTCCGCCCTTTGCCCATACTTCGGACAATGCGAACTCACAGCCTCTTTCTTCGCAGAAGTTTCTGATGTACTCATACTCTGCTTCTGTGTCTGTCAGGAAGGAGTTTAATGTCACAACGATCGGCACATCGTATTTCTGAAGGTTCTCGATATGTTTCTCCAGGTTGCAGATACCCTTAGCCAGAGCATCTAGGTTCTCCTCAGCGAGGTCTGTCTTTGGAACTCCGCCGTTATATTTTAAGGCACGTACAGTGGAAACAAGCACAACTGCATCCGGTTTTAACCCTGCAAAACGGCACTTGATATCCAGGAACTTCTCGGCACCAAGGTCTGCACCGAATCCGGCTTCCGTGATGGTGATATCAGATAATTTCATGGCTGCTTTTGTTGCGCGCACACTGTTACAACCATGAGCGATATTGGCAAATGGACCGCCGTGAACGATAGCTCCGGTGTGCTCCAGAGTCTGGATCATGTTGGGTTTGATGGCATCCTTCAGCAGTGCAGCCATAGCTCCCACAGCGTTAAGCTGTTTAGCTGTTACCGGGTTACCGTCCATATCGTATGCAACGATGATTCGTCCCAGTCTCTTCTTAAGGTCCACGATGTCCTCAGCCAGACAAAGAATAGCCATGATTTCTGTGGCAACAGTGATAACGAAATGATCCTCTCTCACGAATCCGTCTGCCTTATTTCCAAGACCAACTACGATATTACGAAGGGCACGGTCATTCATATCCAGGCAGCGCTTCCAGATAATCTGTCTGGTATCGATGCGAAGCTCATTTCCCTGATGGATATGATTGTCGATCATAGCTGCCAGAAGGTTGTTTGCAGAAGTGATGGCATGAAAATCTCCGGTAAAATGCAGGTTAAGATCCTCCATAGGAACTACCTGGGCAAAGCCGCCGCCTGCTGCGCCGCCTTTGATTCCAAAGCAGGGTCCCAGAGACGGTTCTCTAAGTGCTACAAGACATTTCTTGCCAAGTAAGTTTAATGCCTGAGCGAGACCGATACTGGTAGTTGTCTTTCCCTCTCCTGCCGGAGTCGGGTTGATGGCTGTAACCAGGACAAGTTTACCTTCCGGGTTTCCCTCGATCTTCTCCATCAATTCATCGGAGAATTTTGCTTTATATTTTCCGTAGAGTTCCAAGTCATCTTCCGTGATCCCGTATTTTGCGGCAACGTCGCGAATGGGGAGTAATTTAGCTTCCTGAGCAATCTGAATATCAGTTTTCATAATCGATTCCTTTCTTGTAAAATAATAAAAGAAGGGCAACTTCAGCAGTTGGAAGTTGCCCAGACGGTCGGCTCTTTATAATCCATCTGATCACACTGTGTCAATTCACATATCCGTCAGTAATCAGATTTCAAACTGTTCTTATCTTCACACATTTCAAAATGTTTGTCAATTCGCTATTTTCACATTTTTCTGCAAAAAGGCGAAGGGAATTTGGTAAAAAGATATAATGAAATACATGAAGATGGCTAAGGCTACCTAAGCCTGTAGTTTCTCTATGGCCGCTTTTATCCTTTCCACAGTCTCTTCTTTTCCGATGATTTCCATAATCTCCGTTGCTCCGCCGGGAGTCATCTGTTTACCGGAAACAGCCGTGCGGACCGGCCACATAACCAGACCCGGTTTATAACCTTTCTCTGTGGCATACCCTTTCAGCATCTCATATAAAGCATCATTGGAATAATCCTCCT
>JBGVCE010000501.1:0-2268 GCA_045226235.1 Anaerobutyricum sp. | reverse complement strand
ATCATCTACTGATTTTTTATTTAATCCCATCGTTATTCCTCCTGTATCAGTAATTGAAATATCCTATTATGGAAAAAAACGGGTCCGGCCCAAACGACCGGACCCATGTCTGGATCAATTATAAAAACGGTGTACCAATTATGCTAACTCAGCAAAATATTTGATAGTACGAACCATCTGAGATGTGTAGCTGTTCTCATTATCATACCATGAAACAACCTGAACCTCATATAAGTCATCGGCAACCTTGTTAACCATTGTCTGTGTTGCATCGAATAAGGAACCAAATGTCATACCAACGATATCGGAGGATACGATCTCGTCTGTATTGTAACCGAAGGACTCATTGGAAGCTGCTTTCATAGCGGCATTGATGCCTTCTACAGTTACATCAGCACCTTTAACAACAGCTGTCAGGATTGTGGTGGAACCTGTAGGTGTAGGAACACGCTGAGCAGCGCCGATAAGTTTACCGTTAAGCTCAGGGATAACAAGGCCGATTGCCTTAGCTGCGCCTGTGCTGTTCGGAACGATATTGCAAGCTGCTGCACGGGATCTTCTCTTGTCACCCTTACGCTGTGGTCCGTCCAGAGTCATCTGGTCGCCTGTGTAAGCGTGGATCGTGCACATAATACCAGCCTGGATTGCTGCGTACTTGTTAAGAGCGTCAGCCATAGGTGCCAGACAGTTTGTGGTACAGGAAGCAGCGGAGATGATGGTATCATCAGCTTTAAGAATGTCATGGTTTACGTTAAATACTACTGTAGGAAGGTCATTGCCTGCAGGTGCAGAGATGACAACCTTCTTAGCGCCAGCATTGATATGAGCCTGAGCTTTTGCTTTGCTTGTGTAGAAGCCGGAGCACTCAAGAACTACGTCAACACCAATCTCACCCCATGGGCAGTTGTTAGCATCCGGGAAAGCATAGATCTTAATCTCTTTTCCGTCTACTGTGATGGAATCTTCGCCAGCGGAAACTGTGGATGCAAGAGCATATGTTCCCTGAGAAGAATCATACTTTAATAAGTGAGCCAGCATGTCCGGGCTTGTCAGATCGTTGATAGCAACAACTTCGTAACCTTCAGCGCCAAACATCTGTCTGAAAGCCAAACGACCGATACGTCCGAATCCATTGATTGCAACTTTTACTGCCATGATAAATTCCTCCTAAGTTAGTGATAATTAATATACTGCATCTGCCGGTCATTCATAACCTGCAGACTGATCTGGCATCTGTCAAATCTTTAACTATTTTACCTAATTATTCGTTATATTTCAAGTCTTAATTCATAATTATTTCATATATTTTTATAATATAATGCATTCTATAGCAAATCTATATTATTTAAGTAAAAATACGGTTGAAATGAGCTTTGAATTCATAGTATCATGAACAAAAATGAACTAAATTCTGGAAAAAAGAGGTATATAATAATGATCAAAACCGACTCCCATCTTCACACATCCTTCTCATCGGATTCAGACACTCCTATGGAGGAAATGGTCCTGGCTGCCATCTCAGCCGGTATGGAATCCATCTGCTTCACGGAACATGTGGATCCTGATTTTCCCGATACGGAAGAGCCACTGAGTTTTATGATAGATTTCGATCGATATGAAACAGAGTGTCAGCGGTTAAAAGATAAATATAGCGGTCATATCTGCCTTCTTCATGGTATCGAACTGGGCATACAGCCCCACCTGAAACAGGTCTGTGCCGATCTCTACACTTCCTACGGCGACCGCTATGATTTTATCATCCACTCCACCCATGTGGTGGACCGCCTGGATCCATATTATGGGGCTTACTTCGCTGCATACCATGACCCCAAGGCGGCAATAAAAAACTATTTTCAGGTTATGCTGAAGAACCTTCAGGTATTCCAGGATTATCAGACGGTGGGACATCTTGACTACATCTGCCGTTATGAACCGGCCCCGAGAACACCTTTTTTCTATGATGACTACAAGGATGTGATCGATCCGGTCCTACTACATATAATAGAAAGAGATAAATGCCTGGAAGTAAACACGGCCGGATGGAAATACGGGATGGAGGATCCCAACCCCAACCGGCAGATCCTTAAGAGATACCGGGAGCTGGGAGGAAGAAAGATCACCATAGGCAGCGACGGACACGCCCCCAATCAGCTGGCTTATGACTATCACAGACTTCCCGGTTTCCTGAAAGAGCTGGGATTTGATTCTTATCTTTTCTTTGAGAAGAAGGAAGCCCGGGAGATTCCTCTGTAGATCCCAGCGGTTAAC
>JBGVCE010000500.1:0-2938 GCA_045226235.1 Anaerobutyricum sp. | reverse complement strand
GGTGCCATGGGCAATAAGGAACCGGAAGATGACGGAGTGAAAATCACCAGCGAGTACAGCCAGTACCGTACCATCCGTGGCAATGCTTCCATCAAAACCAAGACTTACCGTAATCCTAATGAGGGTAAGGCCATCAATTATGAGAAACTTGGAGAAATCGGAAAAGCTGCTTATAGTGTGCAGGAATTAGACAGAAGGAGTAACCCTAAGGGAGGAAATCAGTGATGGAAATAATGGAATTTAAAGGCAAAACCGTTGCAGAAGCCATCACAACAGCGACTCTTGAACTGGGGATCCCCAGCGATCAGCTTAACTATGAAGTGATAGAGTCAGGAAGCACCGGATTTCTCGGTCTGTTTAATGTAAAACCGGCAGTAATCCGTGTGAATATGGAGAAATCCTTGCTGGAGAAAACACAGGATTTCTGTGATGAGTTATTTGCAGCCATGAAGGTTGAGACCAACGTGGCGATTGATTTTAAAGAAGAAGAGAACCTCATGAATATTGATCTGTCCGGCCCGGATATGGGTATTCTCATCGGCAAGAGAGGACAGACACTGGATTCTCTTCAGTATCTGATCAGCCTGTTTGTAAACCGCGAGAGTGAGTCCTACATCCGTGTGAAACTGGATACGGAGAACTACCGTGAGAGAAGAAAGGCTACATTAGAGAAACTGGCTAAGAAGATTGCTTACTCTGTAAAGAGAAGCAAGAAGACGGTTTCTCTGGAACCGATGAATCCTTACGAGAGAAGAGTGATTCATTCTACCCTTCAGAACGACAAATATGTCTACACCAAGAGTGAGGGAGAAGAGCCATATCGCCGCGTGGTTATCATGCTGAAAAAGGATAGATAATTAGCAAAAGTCAGGGATGTTTAAAAATTCAGATTGAATTTTTAGACATCCTCTTTTTTAACAGGAAGAATGCCAATGATAAAAGAATATGATACCATCGCCGCCATAGCGACCTCCGTATCCAATGCCGGTATTGGCAAGATCAGAGTCAGTGGCAGCGACGCGATTAGAATACTGGATGAGATATTCGAACCCTACACCCCCAGATACGGTAATGGATACTGGCCCAGCCATAAGGTTTATTTCGGAAATGTGGTGGATGAGGGGGAAATCATTGATGAATGCATCGTTCTCGTAATGAAGGCTCCCAACTCCTATACCCGAGAAGATGTGGTGGAATTTGACTGCCATGGAGGAGTTCATGTGGTATACCAGGTCTTAAGTCTTATCCTGAGGCATGGAGCCAGGGCTGCCGAGCCGGGAGAGTTTACCAAGAGGGGCTTTCTCAACGGAAGGATCGATCTGTCCCAGGCAGAAGCAGTTATGCAGCTCATCGAGTCCAAGAATGAGGCTTCCAGGCAGAATTCCATCCGCCAGATTAAAGGGAACATCGCAGAGAAAATCCGCCCCATCCGGGAGCAGATTCTCTATGAGATTGCCCACATCGAATCTGCACTGGATGATCCGGAACACATCAGCCTGGATGGGTATGGAGATCACCTTCTGACATTGAATCAGGGATGGATAGACCAGGTGGAGACCATGCTGTCCACCTATGATGACGGCCGTTTTATCACTGAGGGGATCCGGACCTGTATCGTAGGTAAACCAAACGCCGGCAAATCCTCCTTCCTAAATGTCTTATTAGGTGAGGAAAGGGCCATCGTTACAGAAGTTGCCGGAACCACCAGAGATACCCTGGAGGAGTCTGTCACCATAGACGGAATCACTCTGAACATCATTGATACTGCGGGGATCCATGATACCGAAGATAAGGTGGAGAAAATCGGTGTGGAAAGGGCCCGGAAAGAGATTGAGCATGCAGATTTGGTGCTGTTTCTCATCGATATGGCAGATGGGATACAGGAGGAGGATATCCACATTTTCCGGGAGATACAGGATAAGAAAAAAATGATCCTTCTTAATAAGATGGATATCGGGGAGACATTTTCCATGGAATCCCTGCAGGATTATGTGGAGAAAGACACCCCATGTATTACTATCTCTGCCAAATACAGACAGGGCATCGATCTTTTTACGAAGGAGTTAAAAAAGATGATGTTTCATGGTACAATAGATGAAAAACAGGATTTTTACCTCACCAATGCCAGACATAAAAATGCCCTGGAAGAAGCCCTCAGGAGTCTTCGTATGGTGCGGGAGAGTATCCATGATCAGATGCCGGAGGACTTCTTTACCATTGATCTCATGAATGCCTATGAGATGCTTGGATCTATCCTTGGTGAATCCGTAGGAGAGGATCTGATCGAGGAGATTTTTTCTAAGTTCTGTACCGGGAAATAGATTAGAGAGAGATTGAACCGGGATAGACTCAGGGAGTGTAGATTATGAAAAACGTGGAAGAGTATTATGACATCGTGGTGGTAGGAGCAGGACATGCCGGCTGTGAAGCTGCATTGGCAGCGGCCAGGCTCGGCTGTGAAACCATTTTATTTACCATCAGCATGAATAGTGTGGCAATGATGCCATGTAATCCTAATATCGGAGGAAGTTCCAAAGGACATCTGGTAAGAGAAATTGACGCCCTGGGCGGAGAGATGGGTAAGAATATCGATAAAACGTACATACAGTCCAGGATGCTGAACCGGTCCAAGGGACCGGCAGTCCATTCTCTGCGAGCCCAGGCGGATAAAGATGCCTATTCCATGACCATGCGATACACTCTGCAGAATACAGATCATCTGACTCTCAGGCAGGCAGAGGTTACGGATCTGATGGTAGAAAATGGGGTTATCACCGGAGTGAAGACCTATTCCGGAGGAACCTATCATGCCAAAGCGGTTGTTCTGGCTACAGGTACCTATCTGAAAGCCCGTTGTCTCTATGGAGAAGTGGTGAATTACACCGGACCAAATGGTCTTCAGGCTGCCAATCAGCTTAGCCAGTCTCTCCGGGAAAAC
>JBGVCE010000499.1:0-2679 GCA_045226235.1 Anaerobutyricum sp. | reverse complement strand
GCCCAGCGCGGCAAGGTTCTCCGCTTTCGCGGCGCACCGTTTCCACCAGAGGCCGTCGTTCGGAAGATACCACTCAAAATATTGCATCATGGTTTTGTTATGACTCATATATATCGTCTCCTTTCCCATGAATTGCATATTATCTACCATAATTTGCGTGTTCTGTCAATGGAAAAGGTCTAGAGAGAATTCTTTTCCGCTTTGGATTCCGCTGTTTTCCGCAGCCGGATTGCCCATCAGGGATTTCATCATCCCTCCATCGTTAATATTGCCTATGAGTTTTCTAGCCATATTAACAAGATCTCCGACATTTGATCCTAAAACGAAGCACACTCTCTACTGCAGATTACTTGTTGCAATAATGATATAATTTATGTTATTTTATATAATGTTGTGTTTAAAAACCTGATTTTTTACCTTTTTAGCGCAAAACACTCAGGAGAGACCTGTATAACAGGAGCCGAAGGTGTCCGCAGGGAGAATCCCTGCTAAATCACTCAGGCAAAAGGATGGAGGAAAATGCTTATGTTAAAGACAGTAAACGAGTTTATCACATGGTTTGATGGTTTTGTATGGGGTCTTCCCCTGATCGTTCTCATTCTGGCCACAGGTATATACCTGACCCTGCGTCTGAGATTTGTTCAGATTCAGCATCTGGGGAAAGCTTTGAAATACATGGTGAGCAATGAAGACGAAGGGGAAGGGGAAGTAACCAGCTTTGGAGCCTTATGTACCGCCTTATCCGCAACCATAGGAACCGGTAACATTGTCGGTGTCGCCACAGCCCTTGCTGCAGGTGGCCCCGGTGCCCTTTTCTGGATGGAAGTGGCTGCCTTTTTCGGTATGGCAACCAAGTTTGCCGAGGGACTTCTGGCTATCCGTTATCGGACCATCGATGAGGAAGGCCATGTTCTGGGTGGTCCCTTCTACTATATCGAAAATGGTATGGGGAAAAAATGGACCTGGCTGGCTAAGATCTTTGCTTTCTTCGGAGCAGGAGTCGGTCTTTTAGGTATCGGTACATTTACCCAGGTTAACGGAATCGCATCCGCATCGTCAAACTTTTTTGATCCCAACGGGCTTCATACGATCAATATATTAGGGCATGATTATACCTGGGCCACAGTGATAACCTGTCTTTTCGTCACCTTATGTGTGGGACTTGTTGTCATCGGAGGAATAAAGCGCATTGCCAGAGTATCTGAGATCGTCGTTCCTTTTATGGCTGTATTATATTTTACATTTGCACTCATCATCATTCTAACACATATTCCACAGATTCCCGGCGCTGTCGCTCTTATCGTCAAGTCTGCCTTTACCGGGTCAGCCCTGGCCGGGGGCGCTGTAGGAACAGTATTTGTTGCCATGCAGAAAGGTATCGCCCGAGGTATCTTTTCAAACGAAGCCGGTCTGGGAAGTGCCCCTATCGCTGCAGCTGCAGCCCAGACAAAGGAGCCAGTCAGACAGGGACTGGTTACCATGACAGGTACTTTCATTGATACGATTGTCATCTGTACCATGACAGGTCTTAGCATCGTCATAGCAGGGAGCTGGAATACCGGATTGGAAGGCGTACAGATTACTATGGATGCCTTCCAGAAGGGACTGCCCTTCCCGCCATCTGTAGCTTCCTTTGCACTTATGATCTGTCTTGTCTTCTTTGCATTCACCACCATCCTGGGATGGAATTATTACGGAGAGCGCTGTCTGGAATATCTTTCCAACAGAAACAGGACCGCCGTTAATGCCTATCGCTGGCTCTACATCCTGGCGGTATTCATCGGTCCTTACATGACAGTAGAAGCCGTATGGAACATTGCTGATATCTTTAATGCCCTCATGGCTCTCCCCAACCTCATCGCCCTCATCGCTTTGAGAGAGGTAATTGCCGGGGAGACAAAATCTTTTATAGACCGTCATCACTTTATTTAAAATCGGTATTTTGATGAAAAACCGTTTTGTTGAGCAAGTAAAATCCCCGGATATTATCCGGGGATAAGACTGTATAAAATTTTCTGATGTAATATAATCAACTACATTATCTCAATACTATTTTCTTTGAAAACCCTCATCATCTCGTTTGTGAGACTTAGATTATTGGGCTGAAGCTCTATATCCTCTCTTTTCACCCAATCTGCATACTTCAACTCTTTTTCATCCATTTGGATTTCTCCGTCTCCATCTGCCTCGCAGAAAAAGCCGGCAAGTAAATCTTGAGCCATCCCCCATGGCTGGGATTTGTAATATCGGATATTTTTAACTGAAACCCCTGCCTCCTCCATTACTTCTCTGGCAACCGTTTCCTCAAATGTCTCTCCTATCTCCGCAAATCCTGCCACTAATGCATTATGAGAGTAACCATTCCGATATTTTGTGATCGAAATACAATCATCCTTTATTACGCCTACTATTACAGCAGGATTAATCCTAGGATATATTATATTATCGCATTCAGGGCACCTTAAAGCTCTTTCACTCTCATCGATCAATACATTATGACCGCATTTTCCGCAGAATTTATTATCATTGTACCATTTCCATAAATGATATCCTGTAAATATAACAAACACATCCTTTTGCGAAAATCTATCGCGCACATCACGAATTGAATAATAATCAAACCCTTCTTTAATGATATGCTGATCACCCATTTTCAAAAAGAATCGTGCTTCGTCAAGA
>JBGVCE010000498.1:0-2007 GCA_045226235.1 Anaerobutyricum sp. | reverse complement strand
TTGGCATCTTGGTAAGAAATCTGATTGTTACATTCAGTCAGCAGTTCTTTCCAGCCTTTATATGGGTTTTTTGGATATTTGTTTAAGATTTTATAAGCCTTTTTGTATTTTTTGGCATCAGCATAAGCTTTGGCATCACGAAAGAGAGTTACACTTTTACACTGTAGAACCCGCTTATCGGAATCCCGAAAATCTCCTAGTTGGCTGTATAGTTCAGCAGCCTGCTGCAGACTTGCTTCATCACCCTTTTTCTGAAGTTCTACGGCTTTCAGGTATGTGTTGCAGAGGTCTTTATGGTCAGAGGCGTCCTTGAAATCCTTAATCTGGTCAAAGAGGGCGATAGCTTCCTCAAGGTTACCATTAAGCTCTTCCTGCATACCTTCGTAATAGATAATCCACTGGGATGCATCTTTATAATCTCCCAGACATGCGTATATCTTGGAAGCAATATCATAATTTCCTTCCGAGATAAAAGATTGGGCTGTTACATAGTAATTGGACCTGACATCATCGATAGCCTTCTGCAGTTCTTCATCTGAAGTAGAATAATCCGTAATGTAATCTGCGAGTTTGGATGCGATATCATAGTTTTCCTGCCCAAGATGGTTAAACACATCACTGATTACAACCAGGTTCTCAGAATTACGGAATGTTTGCAGTGATTTGAAAACTTCTTCGGCTTCCGTGTAATTCCCTGCTTTAAACGATTGGGCAGCAGTATTGAAGGTTTTTTCTTTTTTCTGGTAGACAGAATACTGATATACACCTATGCAGAGGGCCAGTGCCAGGACTCCCACAAGGGCTATAGTCATTTTCTTTGTCTTGAACATAATACTCTTTCCTTAGATATATTAAGACTTACAATAATAATATTATAATGATTTAAAATTACTTTGACAATTAAAATTTGTTATTTTGCTGAAATATGGTTCTCAGGTTCCTTTTCCTTTTTATACATGGTAAACTAAAAACGAATAGTAGTAGAATTAAAAGATAAATGCAACAGGAGAGTAAGAAATGAGCAGAAGGTTAGACATCAGGAAACTCCATAATATCCGTGATCTTGGGGGAGAAATAACAAAAGAAGGGAAAAAAATCATTCCCGGAAAACTAATCCGCAGTGGAAAACTGGAAAATGTACCGGAAGATGAACTTGATAAACTGGAAAATATGTTGGGGACCGTGGTGGATTTTCGCTCTCAGGGGGAGCATAACAGAGAACCTGATGTGAGTATCCCCGGGGTAGATTATCATCACCTGCCCATCGTAGAAACGCAGGCGCCGGGGATTACCAGAGAGGGTGAGGCAGACGTAGATCTCTTTGGAAAACTGATCCATCAGCCGGATAAAGCCAGGGATTATATGTGTGACCTTTACAGAAATTTCATCCTAAGTGACTATTCCATCGCCCAATATGCCAGATTTGTCAGGATATTGTTAGAAGAGCATGATAAGGCAGTATTATGGCATTGTACTGCGGGAAAAGACCGTGCGGGTATGGCGAGTGTGATTGTGGAAGAAATCCTGGGACTGCCCAGAGAGGAAATCATCAGAGAGTACCTGCTATCCGATGAATATCTGGCGGAGGATATTCAGTTCCTCACGGACTTTATCAAAAGAAGAGCAAACACGGACAGCGAAGAGGCAGACCTTTCTCTTGCTTATCTTTTTGGGGCGAAAAGAGAGTACATTGATACATTTTATGAGACAGTTGATGACAGATTCGGTAGTTTTGATGCCTTTATCAAGGAGGGACTAGGCCTTTCTGAAGAGGAGATTCTTAAGATGAGGGACCTCTATCTGGAAGATTGTTAATGACTGGAGAAATGAGTATATAAAAAAATCCACTACTTAATCGTAGTGGATTTTTTAGTGGACCTGGCGGGAATCGAACCCGCGTCCGAAAACCTATTCCGCACGGTATCTCCCATCACAGTCTTTAATTTGACATTCCCTCCGTCTGACGTCTAAAGACAAACTTCAGATTTTAGTAGCTTCATAATACTT
>JBGVCE010000497.1:0-5006 GCA_045226235.1 Anaerobutyricum sp. | reverse complement strand
TAGGCAATGACTCTCTTCCATGAATTATGTCTCATTGATATCCCCCCTCCTACAACATAGTGTTAATCAATCAAACTGCTAAGCATTAGTCACAAAGATCTGGCAGGACCGCATGGTCTCCAGGGCAGCCAGATGTTTCTCCGGTGTCACCCCGGCGCAGCAGGCTGCATCCACGGATATCCTGATTTCAGGCATGGCGGCTTTTAAAAGCAAGGCATTAGACACCACACATATATCGGTGCACAAGCCCACCATCTCCAGTTCAAGTTCTTCTTTCTCGGATAGTTCTCTGATATATTCTGCCATAGCGATAGACCCAAAAGTGGGCTTCTCAAAGATTTTTGCCCCTCTCAGCAGTTCCTGAATATCAGGGCGAATCTCCCAGCCTTCCGTTCCCTTAATGCAGTGTTCCACCGGCAGATTCTTGCCTTCCTGGGTCTCCATATAGTTAGTTCCATGAGTATCCATGGTGGCGATTACATTTTCTGCCGGATAAGACCGAATCTTCTCCTTCACCTGATTTACTATGGCAGCTGCTTCTTTTGTACCCAAAGCCATGTCTATAAAATCATTCTGCATGTCAATGACAATTAAAATCTTCTTCATACCTTTCCTCATTTCAGATTAATAATGTAACATTCTCTCATTATTATTTTACTATGAGATAAATGAAAGTCCAACATTATTTTCACCTGTTTTATAACTTTCTTTGTGTTAATTCCATAAAAAAGAGGATACAGCTCTCTTTTCTGTATCCTCCCTACTCATAAACCGATTTAAACCTTATGGTCTTGCCATAAATTTGTCTATTTTGTCTTCACTGATCTGATCTTACTCCATGGACTGTAATACTGTTTCCCGCCGACTTTCATGAAAGTCCTGACACGGACGAAGTATTTTCTGCCGGAACGTAGTTCCTTTACTTTTAATCGGTTCGACTGATATTTCTTCACGGTTGAAGTTTCTTTTCCTGTGGTGAACTTCTTATTGGTGGCGTACATTACCTGGTAGCCGCTAATCCTCTTTTTAGACATCCTGGTTTTCTGGATCTTCCACTTGGCGATAAAGGAGGATTTTCCCTTGTTCAGCCTGGTAATCTCGGTTCCTTTTGGTACGATTTTATAGGAAGCTGAGGCTGTGCCTTCATATTTTCCTTTCAGGACTGCTGTCACCTTATGGGTTCCGACATTTTTCCGGTCCCCTTTGTATTCCATTGTATAATCTGTACTCTCAAGCTTCTTATCACCCAACCATACACTCACAGCAGGAGTCTGCCTTTTTCCGTTGTATACCAGCGTTTTCTTGTCAAATTTAAGAGAAGCAGCGGTTTTATCTGGTTTGATCTGGAAATAGGCTTCTAAACTACCCTCGTAATTTCCCATTCCCCGGATGGTGACCTTAGCTTTTCCTGCCTCAATATTATCCTCATAAGAAAGAGTATAATGAATTCCATTTGTTAAGATTTTACCGTTCAGAGATACTTCCGGATCCGGGCACTTCTCTTTACCGTCATAGACAAACTCTTCATCCGTATTTATGGTTACAGATGCTGAGCTTAAATCCTGTGCTTTTTCGCGATAATAGGGGATGGTTGCAGTATGCAGTGAGCTAAGCCAGCTATTTCCGTTTGCCCTCTTAATGTCCAGGGTATTGATTACCATGCCACGCACCCTGGTTTTCACATCGTCAACCATCAGATTGCTGACGGAACTGATGACATACAGCTTCTCTCCCTCACAGCCAAGATAGATCATGGCATGTCCGTTAAATAGGAGTTCTGCCCCGAGAGGCAATGATTTTATGATTTCTGCCTTCTCTTCGTCTGTTTTCCCCTCCAGTATGTATTTTCTTACGGGCTGGGCTGCCTGGTTGGTGGTATTACGGCCCATCTCCAGGCCAAAGCAGCGATAGACATCCCTGACATATCCGGAGCAGTCCTGAGAGCTGAGCATACCACCCCAGCCATAAGCATTTCCTAACTGGTTAAAGATGACTTTGGCAAGATTCCTGGTGGTCAGCGGCAGAAAGCCTTCACTGACCTTGCAGTGTTCGGAGATCAGAGCAAGTTTATTTTCAAAACTGCCATCCTCTTTTCTTACAGGCATCCAGACCACATAATTGTTGTAGGCAAATCGATTATTGATCTTGCCTGCCCAGTCGGAGCGGTCCGCAATCTGTAATTTTGTACCCATATAGAGCTTTCTCTTAGAAGTTTCCGGTGCATAGTTTGATTCTTCGGTAGTGATTTTATCATCATATACGATCAGAGCTTTGTCGCTGTCAAAATGCCAGGCGGATAACCATTCTGCCCTGTCTTTACAAAATGCGATGTCAGCGGTTGGAATCCATCCGGAAAGGTAGGAAGTATTCACATGATAATATCTGCCGTCCGCAGACTTTCCACGTGCAATCAATGGTTCTCCCACAGTGACCGCCGTAAGATATAAAGTATCAAAATCAGGATCAGAAGGATCGTCCGGCAGGGGTTCATCTGTCGGGAAAGACCTGAGTACCGAACGGTTGGTACAGATAGCATATCCCACCGGCATGGATTCTGCCGCTTCAGGATCTACACAGTTTTCAATCATAGGACCATACAGTTCTTTCATGGCTGTCTCATAGTCCAGTTTCACCCCGTCTTTATATTTTGCCCCCAGTCCGTTATAAGTATAATCTGCATCTTCCTTGGCGGCTTCTTTCAGTTGTTGTGCCCGTTCGATACCGTTAAAGGTATCCCTGGACCATGTAGACATATCCCATACGCCGGTGCCGCTTCCCTGGATGATGTCCTGGTTAACCTGATTTATCTCATCCAGCTCAACCAGTGTCAGGTCCGGGTTCTTTTCTTTTGCGACCCAGTAGTCCGGATTGGACATAGCCGGAGTGACATCCGGCAGATACATGGTATCAGCAGATACCTGACAAGATATCATTACTGACAAAATTATACCTCCTATTATTCTAGTAAAGATTTTTTTCATCAATTAATTCCTCCTGGATTTATAATTCTTTCCCTTTTGATTACATCACATCATCGAATACTCCGTTGATATACTCTTTATAGTTATCTTCCGTCATATCCAGAGCCGGATTGGAATCATCATAGGTAAATGAATAGGTATAGCTCTCACTATCCTCATAGTGTTGTATTACTTTGGTAACAAGCCCATTTTCCATCTCATAATCATAATCCCATTCCGGGATGCCATCGGCTTCCACATATTCTACCTTGGAAATGAATCCATCCTGATTGTAGGTGATGATTCGGTCATCAAATTCGTCCGTTACTTTGGAATCGGTATAGATATATTCCTTAACCTCGCAAACCATGGAGCCATCCTGATCATCTCTATCTTTGTAAGTGTACTCTAATACCGTTTTATTCGCCTCATCCCCTTCCAGATTGGTTTCCAGCCGAGTCAAAAGTCCCTCCTGATTATAACTGTATTTTTCTACCCATCCTTGAAAGTTCCTGCCTACCAGACGTTCCTCTTCATCATACTCCCGTATATATTCTTCATAAGTCACCTTGGCAGCATCCTCATCATAATAACCCACCCGGGCAACTACTTTTTCCAAAGAACCATCTTCACGATAGGAATTCTCATAAGTATCCTCTATCTTCTCACCCTGATCTACTTTATCGCAGGATACAGGATGTCCTTTATCATCAAAATGATAGGTACGCAACACTTCATTGCTCTCTATCCATTTTCCTTCTGCATCGATGCCGCCCTCTACATAATTGACTGAAACGGGATAAGCAAGGTTGGATAACTTTTCAGCTTCCGTGTTTTCTCCTTGATCTGCCGCGCCTTTCCCGGATCCGCACCCGGTGCATAATGAAATGATACCAACGGCTGTTAATGCCATAAGAAAATGTTTTTTTCTGATATTCTTAAATAACATAATGTTTAACTCCTTCATTTTCAGTACACTTTTCCTGATAATACCATACCCTTACTACAAAATCAAAGATTTACATTTTCATCCAGTTGCCGTCAGTGAGTACAATATCCTGTCTGTCGTCTTTCATTGTGGCTGTAAAATATATATGATATAATTAATAAAATAGAGAAAAACAAAGAGGATTAACCCATGGAGAAGAACCTGGCAATGGAACGAACCAAATATATCATCGCCGTCTTTTTGTACGGTACCATCGGCATGTTTTTAAGGTATGTCAGCCTGCCCAGTGAGCTGGTAGCCATGTGCCGGGGTTCCATCGGATCCGTCTTTATTCTGCTTTATCTGAAAAGACGCCATCAGGGCCTGGATTGGGAAGCAATCCGGGCGAACCGTTTCTGGCTGATTATATCGGGAATCAGTCTGGGGATGAACTGGATTTTCCTCTTTGCCGCCTATACTCACACCACAGTGGCTGTGGCGAGCTTATGCAATTATATGGCTCCCATCATCGTTGTCATCATTGCACCCATGGTCCTTCATGAGCCACTTAACCTAAAGAAGATTCCCTGTGTAGTCGCCGCTTTTGTGGGTATCGTTCTGGTTTCAGGCGTGTGGAGCGGGGAGTTAGGACGGATCTCCGGTGTATTCATGGGGCTTGGCGCTGCTTTTTTCTTCGTTATCATCGTTATCTGCAACCGCAAGATCCAGGGGATATCAGCCTATGTGAAAGCAGTGGTTCAGCTGGCTATCTCTGCCTTAACCATCCTGCCCTATGTGATTATCCACAATTGGGGCAAGCCTATGCAGGCTGATCTTAGATCGGTTTTGATCATTCTGATGCTTGCCATCCTACATACCGGAGTCGCATATTGTCTCTATTTTAGCGGTATGGCTACCCTGCCGGTTCAGACATTGGCCGTCCTCGGTTACCTGGAACCGGTGGTCTCGGTCCTATGTTCCGCCTTCTTCCTCCACGAATCCATGGGAATCGCAGGTTGGATCGGTGCTATTCTTATCCTGGGAGCAGCCGTGATCAGTGAGATTACGTAAAAAGGGGCTGTTTTGTGCGACAGCCCCTTTATTAATCAATAATACTT
>JBGVCE010000496.1:0-3045 GCA_045226235.1 Anaerobutyricum sp. | reverse complement strand
CGGATAGATGATAAATCCGGTAAGTGTCAGGATATGATTCACCATCTTAATGCCGGAGATCCAGCCTGGGTTTTTTCTGAAAAAACTCACATAGCGGTCGTATTGCTGTCCTGTCATAAGAATTCCTCCTTCTGAGATGTTGTTTTCCTCATTATGCCCCTATCATTTCTTTCTGTCATTTTATCGGAAATAAAGCTTCTCGTCCATATCTGTAAGGAATAATTTCCAAAAAAACGGCAAAACCATAAAATCCGGTTTACCTTCCTCTGAAAAAATGATATGATAGGTAGTGTGTTTTATAGATTAAAGCATTGATGTATCTTTTTCAGAGGACCATTAGATTGGAGGTAATTATGGCAAGGAGAATTCCCAAAGAACGTCGCATGGATATGTATAAGGCTATCCTAAATCTGGAAACATTGGAGGAGTGTTGTGATTTTTTTGAAGACTTGTGTGCCATGACGGAGCTCCAGTCCATGGAACAGCGGTTTGAAGTTGCATCCATGTTGAAAAAAGACAAGGTATATACGGAGATTATGGAGAAGACCAACGCCAGCTCTGCAACCATCAGCAGGGTGAACCGTATGCTCAACACCGGCACCGGATGCCTTGGACTTATCATAGACCGCACGGAAGAGGCGGAGAACATCAGATGAAGTTACAATCTTCATCTGATGAGCCTGCGGCGCATCGCAGAGTTGCGCAAAAGAAGGCAGCTATAGCTGCTGCGCCCTCGCGCGGATTCGTCGAGACGAATCCGATAAAAAAACGGAAAGGATGATTACCATGAAACAGTTAATGTTAGGTAACAAAGCATTTGCCAGGGGTTTGTACGAGGCAGGATGCAGTCTGGTATCCAGCTATCCGGGAACACCCAGCACGGAAGTGACGGAAGAAGCAGCAAAATATGATGAGATCTACTGTGAGTGGGCTCCCAATGAAAAGGTAGCTATGGAAGTAGCATTTGGTGCCTCTCTGGCAGGAAAGAGAAGCTTCTGCGGTATGAAGCATGTTGGATTAAATGTTGCCGCAGACCCCCTATATACAGCTTCCTACACCGGAGTTACCGGCGGTATGATCATTTGTGTAGCAGATGACGCCGGCATGCATTCCTCCCAGAATGAGCAGGATTCCCGCCACCATGCCATCGCTTCCAAGGTGCCTATGCTGGAACCTTCGGATTCTGCGGAAGCTCTGGATTTCGCAAAAAGGGCATATGAATTATCCGAGGAGTTTGATACTCCTGTTATCATAAAGATGTGTACACGCGTGGCACATTCCCAGAGTGTGGTGGAAACCTCCGAACGTGTGGTTCCTCCTGCCATCCCCTACGAGAAAAATATCGGAAAATATGTTATGATGCCGGGCAATGCCATCCGCCGTCACCCCATCGTGGAGGAGAGGACCAGAAAGCTGACTGAGTACGCGGAAGACTGTCCTTTCAACCGCGTGGAGATGGGGGATACCGGCATTGGGATTATCACTCATTCTACCAGTTATCAATATGCCAAGGAAGTCTACGGAGACAGAGCCTCCATCCTGAAGCTGGGGATGACCAATCCGCTCCCTGTTAAACTGATCAAGGATTTTGCCTCCAAGGTTGACAAACTTGTTGTGATTGAAGAGCTGGATCCTATCATTGAGAACCATTGCCGTCAGCTGGGTCTGGAAGTGACCGGCAAGGATGTACTTCCTATGCTTGGAGAGTTCTCCCAGAATCTGATCGCATCCAAACTGGGTGAGAATGTGCCTGATTACAAGACACTTGGGGAACCCCTGCCCGGCAGACCTCCTGTCATGTGTGCAGGATGTCCTCACCGTGGTATGTTCTATACCTTATCCAAGAACAAATGTACCGTCCTGGGTGATATCGGATGTTATACCTTAGGGGCAGTGGCGCCTTTGTCCTCCATCGAGATGACCTTATGTATGGGTGCCTCCATCGGTGCAACTCATGGGTTTAACAAGGTTCTGGGAAAAGAGAGTGAGGGCAGAACAGTTGCTGTAATCGGTGATTCTACCTTTATGCATTCCGGCATGACCGGCCTTGCAAATGTAGCATATAACCAGAGTAACTCAACCATTATCATTCTCGACAACTCCATCACAGGTATGACGGGCCATCAGCAGAATCCGACCACCGGTTATAATATCAAGGGAGATCCCGCCGGTAAGATTCATCTGGAGAATCTATGCCGTTCCATGGGATTCAACCGGATTGCCATCGTGGATCCCTATGATCTTGCCCAGTGTGACCGCGTGCTGAAAGAGGAACTGGCTGCGGAAGAACCTTCCGTGATCATCAGCCGCCGTCCTTGCGCGCTCCTGAAATATGTGAAGCATAACCCGCCTCTTAAGGTGGATGAGGACAAATGTGTAGGCTGCAAATCCTGCATGCGCATAGGCTGTCCTGCCATCAGTATCAAGAACAAAAAAGCTGTGATCGATAATACTCTCTGTGTAGGCTGCGGAGTCTGTCAGCAGATGTGTAAATTCGACGCATTACAGAATTAGAGGGGGTGCCGTTATGACGAAAAATATTATGATTGTTGGTGTCGGCGGTCAGGGATCTCTTCTTGCCAGCAAATTATTAGGATATTTATTATTACAGGAAGGATATGACGTAAAGGTTTCCGAAGTGCATGGCATGAGCCAGCGCGGGGGAAGCGTAGTGACTTATGTACGCTTTGGTGAGAAGGTGTATTCCCCGATTATCGATAAGGGCGAAGCAGACGTCATCGTATCTTTCGAGAAACTTGAGGCTGCCCGCTATGTGGAATACCTGAAGAAGGACGGCCGAATCGTGGTCAACACCCAGGAGATCGACCCCATGCCTGTTATCATCGGAGCAGCTTCCTACCCCGAGAATCTGATTGAGAAGATGGAAGCCCTCGGGATCAATGTGGATGCCATGGATTGCGTCAGCCTGGCAAATGAAGCAGGTTCTTCCAAGGCTGTGAATATCGTTCTCATGGGCAGACTGTCCAGATATTTTGATATCCCGGAAGAAAAATGGATTCAGGCCATCAAAGACTGTATCCCGGA
>JBGVCE010000495.1:0-2090 GCA_045226235.1 Anaerobutyricum sp. | reverse complement strand
GGCAAGGAGGCCTGAGAAACCCTGTGCATTCCCGTCCTCCGGATTACCCTCATCCAGATAGTCTGCAATGGTTGTCTGCCTGTATTTCATAGAGTCGGGAATTTTTCCGCTGAAAGCTTTAAAGCCTTCCTGTCTGGTCCTTCTTCCGGCTGCATGAAAGAGGGTCTCTCCGCATAACAGCGCCACCTTTATATCGTCGTATATAAAGGAATCTGCAATGGATTCCATCAGCCTCATACAGAGAAGGAGCAGAATGTTGGAAGGGCCTTCCGGGATCGATGCAGTCTCTTCACGGTCTTCGATGGCAGATGTCGGAAGGATGGCATGGTGATCAGATACTTTTTCATCGTTTACAAGCCTGTTGAATCCCTTTCCAAGAGGGAGCCCGCTGATGCCCGAGATAGTATTGTGGACAACTGATGCCAGCTCCTTTACGGAATCTGCCATTTCGGCAGGAATAAACCGGCTGTCTGTCCGGGGGTAGGTGATATATTTTGCTTCATACAGCTTCTGGGCATAATCCAGGGTTGCCTTCGCAGTATAACCAAATACCCGGTTCGCATCTCTCTGGAGCGAAGTCAGGTCATAGAGTCTGGGAGGCTGCTTTGTTCGCGTCTGGCGGTTCACCTCTACTACTACAGCATCACTTCCGGAGCACTTTTCGGCAAGTGATCTGGCTTCTTCCTCATCCGCAATGTTATCAGATACAGCCCGGATCCCGTCCGCCTCAAGGATGACTTTGTAGTAGGGTTCTTTTTGAAATCTGTTAATAGCTTCCTGCCGTTCTACGATCATCGCCAGGGTGGGCGTCATGACGCGACCTATGATTAATTTCTTGAAATAAGTCCCCGTGAAAGCCCTGGTCCCGTTCATGCCGATCAGCCAGTCCGCCTGGGCCCTGCACTCCGCCGCGTCGAGGAGTTTTCTGTATTCTTCATCGTCCTTCATATTCTCCAGCCCATCACGGATGGCCTTGTCCTCGAGGGAATTGATCCAGAGCCTTTTGACCGGGATCCTGGATTTGGAGAGGGCATATACTCTGTGGAAAATCATTTGGCCCTCCCTACCACAGTCACATGCATTCAAAACCAACTCCACATCCCGCCGGTTGAGGAGGCCCTCGAGAACCCGGAACTGTTTTATACGTTCCTTTATGACTTCCACCCTCCATTCCTGAGGGATGATCGGCAGATCTTCCAGCTTCCAGTTCCTGTACCTGGGATCATAGGCTTCAGGAACTGCATACTCTGCCAGATGTCCCAGGCACCAGCTGCAGATAAACCCCTTGCCTTGGACATATCCGTTCATCTTTTCATATTTTCCCAGTACGTGCGCAATGGCCAGTGATACGCTGGGCTTTTCCGCAATCACCAGAAACATTTTGTCTGTATTCATTCTTTTCCCCTTTTCATCAAAAAAAATGCAGCTGCCTGTTTCCGGCAGCTGCTCCTTATCTGTAACTCTTTCTTCAATTCCTGCGCCAAGCGGCTTTTCCTTATTTTCCATGTCTGCTTCTTCCCATGTCTTCAACTTTGGACCATCGTGGTCTAAAGTTCCTGATTCCCTATCTGCTATCAACTTTGGACCACCGTGGTCTGGAGTTTCTGATTTTCCATCTGCTTCCATCTTCGGACCATTGTGGTCTGAAGTTTCTGCTTCTCTATCTGCTTCCATCTTCGGACCATCGTGGTCCAAAGTTCCTGATTCTCCATCTGCTATCAACTTTGGACCATCATGGTCCAAAGTTTCTGCTTTATGATTCCTCGACATCGTCCTCATTCTCTGTAGGGAACCGGGTGTCAGAATACTCCATGTTTTCGCTTTCAACATCATCTTCCTCAATGCTGGGCCTGTAGAATCGAAAATAGTAATATCCGCCTATGGCGCCTGCAGCCGCCAGTACGAGGAAGAGCAGCCAGCCCAGGCCTCCACCCTTTTTCTGCGGTTCGGGTTCCGCAGGTTCTTCCGGTTCTGCCACGGGCTCTTCAACGATCACTGGTTCCGGCTCCGGTTCTTTTTTCTCCTTCAGAAATTCTTCCAGGTCGTTTTCATCGATCGTGGACAGCATATATACGTTATCAGAAGATGAC
>JBGVCE010000494.1:0-2142 GCA_045226235.1 Anaerobutyricum sp. | reverse complement strand
ACGGCATAGGGTATCGATTCTCTTTCTAAGTCCTCTGACTCCTGCCTCCCTGGTATAATCCGATATGATCATCTCCAGAATCTCCGTGTCTACCTTCAGGCTTCCTTCCGGGATACCCATGGCTTCCATGGATTTAGGGAGCAGATGTTTCCGGGCAATATTCAGCTTCTCATCCGGGGTATATCCCGTAAAATGAATCACTTCCATACGGTTAAGTAAAGGTTCCGGGATGGTATCCACACTGTTTGCAGTACAGATAAACATAACATCAGACAAATCATATGGAACATTCATATAATGGTCGGTAAAGGTATTATTCTGCTCCGGATCCAACACTTCCAGAAGGGCACTGGCCGGATCTCCATTGTATGACATGGACAGCTTATCCACCTCGTCCAGGACCATAACCGGATTAGATACACCACTTTTCTGTATGCCGTCCATAATACGTCCCGGCATGGCACCAATGTAGGTCCGTCTGTGTCCACGGATGTCCGCCTCGTCTCTCACCCCTCCGAGACTGACTCTCACATATTCCCGGTCAAGAGCCTTGGCTATACTTCGCCCGATACTTGTCTTACCGGTTCCGGGGGCACCCACAAAAAGCAATATGGATCCCTGCTGTTCCTTCTTCAGATTCATCACGGCAATCTGCTGTATGATCCTTTGCTTCACCTTTTTCAGTCCGTAGTGGTCTTCATCCAGAACTTCTCTGGCTTCAGGAATCCGAATATATCTGGGCTCTTCTTTCTTCCAGGACAGGCTGGTAATGAGATCAAGATAATCATAGAGCATACCGGTTTCGGCGCTCTGGTGGCCTTCCTGTTTCAGCCGGTTCAAAATCTTCATGGCTTCTGCCCTGGCCGTCTCATTCATGCCGGATTCCTGGATCTTCTGTTCGAATCTCTGCAGGTCGGTCACATTTTCCGGATGCATCTCGTCCAGTTCTTTCTGAAGATATTCCATCTGCTTCCTAATGGCAGACTCACGGTACATATCCTGAGATTCTTTCTGCTGGGAAGCATTTGCATCATTGGTGACCTTAGCAACCTCTAGGTACTCATAGAGCATCTTTTCTATTTTTTCCGTCCGGAGAGCAACACTGTCCTCACGGACCATGTCGTAAATCTCCTCGTTGGAAAGGTTATGCATAAAGGGTGACAGGGAGCTTGCGACAGTCCCGATGGAATCAACACGCGCAATGAAGTTTGTGTACCAGTCTCCCACATTGAACCCTTTAGCCACTTCGATTACTTTCTGCTTCAGGGCCTGCAGTTTCTGGTAGGCCACTGTCTCATCCAGATCCTGTATATCCATATGTTTTGATAAGGTAAGACTGATGGACCTGTCCGGATTGATCCCGACGATATCGAGGTTCACCCGGTTCATGGTTTTAATACAGAGATAGCCGTATTCGCTGATCTCTTTTACGACACCAGAGATTCCGATAGGATAAAAACTTTCATCATCCCACTCATCCCTGGCCTGATTCTCCTTTTTAAAAAGAATCACTACCTTCTCGTCTACCGCCATATTTTTGGATACAACTTTCTTAAATTCTTCCGTGGGGAAATATATATCGGAGTAAGGGGTCACGATTCTTTTATAAACCGGTACAATTAACATAATAGCCTCCTTTTCTATCAGCACTCCTCTCTATAGAGTGCTAATTCATTGGTAAAAATAAAAGCAACATGTGAAATGATAATCTTCAGATGTTACACTTGACGAAACCTTTACAATTGTCTAAGATTAGATTAATAATATACCTATGATTGACAATTGTCAAGTTTTTAATTATACGGAGAGATTCATGTACAAGGGAACCAATAAAACAGCTCTTTGTTCACAAAATAATATCGCAGATACTTTTGTGCAGCTGCTTCGGGAGGAGGACTATACTTCCATCAGTGTAAGCCGAATCTGTAAGGCGGCACAGGTTTCACGTCAGACTTTTTATTCCCTGTTTGAGTCAAAAGAGAATATTATCCTTTATGAACTCAGCAGAAAGCATACTTTCCAGCCTGGAGTAAGCTGCGAGAGCAAATCTTTAAGCCTGGAAGAATTGTCTTATGAATACAGTAATTACATCCAGGAGAAAAAGGAATTCCTCGCCCTGCTGGTTGAGAATGACATCATCTA
>JBGVCE010000493.1:0-6910 GCA_045226235.1 Anaerobutyricum sp. | reverse complement strand
AATGACCTTCGTCTCATCCTGACCTGCAAAGATATTCGAAGTATGCAGATCTCCATGGATGAGGCACTCCCCTTTGGTCATGAAAAGATGGCGCAGCTTCTGCCTTGCAATCAGGACATCAGGATCGGCAACAACCCTTTTTGAGAAGGTAACAAAATCCGGATCCAATGGTCTGGCTATGGTATCTTCCTCCACCACTTTTGAAAGGAACATAACATTATCCATGATGTCCCTCATGGTAGAATTCATAAAATGAACTGCCAGATCCCGGTAATCCTTGGTGGGAAGGTAGTACTCCGAAGTGTAGAACTCCGTTGCAGCCATATATCTTGCGATATGGTCAGCCAGATGGGGAAATATAACCCCCTTTATCAGCTGAAAACGGGATATGTTCAGGTGGGAAACATCCTCGACGATGATAACCCTGTTCTCCTCATCGCAATCATAAACTTTGGGAATCAGGTCCGGAACGATGGCACTCCGGATCTTCATGGATTCATACTCCAGTTTAAAACGATTGATATCCAGGACATAGGGACCCTTTGCCCTGCTGTTGATCCTGGACTGCTTTACGATCAAAGGGTGGATTCCATCGGTAACGCGAAAAACGTAATTGATGAAACCATCGCCGTCTTCTTCGGGATTGCCTTCGCCAACGGCAGAGACCCTGATGTCGCCATCTGCCTTAAAGAAGTCTAATCTGGACTTTACATAATCAACGATATTCTCTTTTGTTATGTCCATGGCATATCACCTCCCTGAAGAATAGCAAATATAAGAGTTCAGAATATGAAAAAAAGACTAAAGCATGATTTTTGATGCACACTTTAGTCAAAGTAATCGTCGGCATATCGAGCCTTATTATCTTCTTTATACTTCTCCAACAAAAAGTGCAGACCCTTAACCAGTTCTTCTATACCTTCGCCGGTAATAGAACTGACCGGAAATATATCGCGGCAGCCGGCAAGTTCCAGGTATCTTTTCCCCTGATTCAGTTTACAATCAGGACGGTCAATTTTTGTGAGGATACCGATAACAGGCTTCTCAAACTTGGAGGTCAGTCCTCCGGAAAACCAACAATCATCACTGCTGGAATCCTGGACCAGACCAATGATATCCGCATCATGGGAAGTGATGGTCAGAGAGCCCCAATACCCTCTTTGCTGCATATATTCACCGGGTGTATCGATAAAATTACCCACATACTCAACGGCCTGGGTCTTATCGTATTTAATCTCTTCATGGATCAACCGCTGGATCAATGTAGTCTTACCTGCAGCGGAAGGTCCGATCAACATAACACGCATGTACAAAACTCCGGGCCGGATCAGGTCTTCGTGATGGAAACCGCATCAAAGCCCAGCTTGTTATAGAAGGTCGAGATTACACTGTTCAGGGCAGACTCCACATTAGCGGTAGAACCAACGATGATAACAGAACCGGAAAAACGGTCTACAAAACCTAACTTGATGGAGGCGGCCTTAGTACAGATATCTGCAGCGATGATGGTTGCTTCTGACGGAGTAATGGTCAGGATACCGATCGCATCATGATATTCATCCGGCAGACCAAGCTTTTTGTAAACAGAAGCCTTGGGTCTGGTAACCATATGAGCCAATGTAACCTGCTTGCCTGGAACATACTCCTGGATCATACGCTCTTTATCATTATTGGCATTGACTCCATTATTTATTATATCTTTTGTTGCCATAAGTGCTCCTTTCTATTCTTTTAATCCCAATAAAAAGGCATAATAATACATACTGAACCAATTTAGCAATATTATATAAGGATATTTGGAAAAAGTAAATGTCAGACTTATGAAATGATATGCATTCTTTTGTTGTAGTGTAAAAAAAATGAGTAAAAAAATGCTGAATTCGGATACTAAGGGTAATAAAAAACTTGTTTCCATTTCCGGAATTCCAAGTATAATAAAAGAAATGGGAGAATATGAACTATGAATTACACTTATATGCTTAGATGTAGAGACGGAACCCTGTATACGGGATGGACGACCAATCTGGAAAAGAGGGTCCAGGCCCATAACGATGGAAAGGGGGCCAAATATACAAAAAGCAGGACCCCTGTTTCTCTCGTATACGTTGAAGTATTTGAGACCAAACAGGAAGCCCTGCGGAGGGAGTCTGCCATAAAGAAAATGTCAAGATCTGATAAACTTAAGCTGATTCAGGAGAATAAGCTAGATCAGATACTGGTACATGCAGATAAAGTGACACAGGCTGCCGCCCATGACAAAGAGATGGAAAATCTCATGTCTGCCGAAGCAGGCAGGTAATTTGTGAAAGACCGGCAGGTCCAGGGCATATAAAACACCGCCTATGGTGTATATGATGCCCCCTACCAGGAGCCAGATAAAGCCTCCGGTTGCAAGGCTTTTCATGATTACCGGAAAGGCAAACAGGCAGGTCCATCCCATGAAGATATAGATGATGGAGCTGACCCACTTGGGGCAGAAGATAAAGAATATCTTGACCAGGATACCTACCAGGGCCAGAGCCCAGATATAGATCAGCATGGGTATGCCGTATCGCTTAGGAAGAACCAGGATGCATACCGGTGTGTATGACCCTGCGATAAGAACAAAGATCATGGAGTGATCCATCCGCTTCAGCAGTTTATTGACCTTTGTAGATATATCCAGGGAATGGTAGAGACTGCTGGCTCCATATAATAAGATCATGCTTACGATGAAAACCGTCATGGAAAAAACGGCAACCGGGGAAACCATGGACGCCTTGTGGATCAAAGGGAAGGCACATAAGGCAGCTCCCGCCATGGCAATCATATGAGTGATGGCACTTCCCGGATCTTTTAACTTATGATTCATAGGAAAACCTCCTTTATCATGTCTCTCGGTAACTGGGGGGTCAGAGAGACATACAGATTAGAAAAATTTAAGATAAAATTATAATAAACACATAATGTAGTTATGAAAACTACATTAAACATATATAGATATTAGCACTTAAAAAACAGTTTTGCAAGAGTTATTTTTCATTTCCGTAATACAGCCGGATTGGGAGGAAAGGTATGATTCGCATTGGTTTAGGGCAGATTGACATGGCCTGGGAAGCGATTGAAGAGAACAAAAGAAAGGTGGAATCCTTTCTCAAAGAGGCTAAGGAAGAAAGGGTTGATATCCTGGTATTTCCGGAGATGACTATGACAGGGTTTTCCATGAATACATCCATGGCTGCCTTCTATGAAGATCAGAAGTCCTTCTTCGAACAAAAAGCCAGGGAATACCGGATTAGTATCGTCTATGGCATCATAGCGCCCGGACAGGGGGAGAGGTTTGAGAATCATCTGGTTATGGTAGACGAGGATGGCAGCCAGATCCTTGAATATGCCAAGATTCATCCTTTCAGCTATGGTGCGGAGGCAAAGTATTATACAGGCGGACATAAAGTGTATGCATGCCGTTGGCATGACACGGTACTGGCCGGATTTATCTGTTATGATCTAAGGTTTCCCCAGGTGTTCCAGGTGGCATCCGCCGAAAGCCAGCTGATTTTCGTGATAGCCAACTGGCCCCAGGAGAGGGTGGAACAATGGGAAGCGCTTCTCCGTGCCAGAGCCATCGAAAACTCCTGTTACGTGGTTGGGGTTAACCGCACCGGAAAAGCAGGAAAACTAATCTATAATGGACATTCAGCAGTTTATGATTATCATGGACATACCCTGTCAGCCATCCGGGAAGATGAAGGTCTCATCGTGGCTGAGATTGACCCGGGGACTGTCTTCCCGTTTCGTGAAATTTTTCCTGCGGTCAGAGACAGGAGACCGGATCTCTACCGGGAATTAACCCTGGAGTTCTACCAGAAGGAATGATGCAGGGATAGCCGGCAAATAACTAATTTTTTACAGGATATGTTGACTTTACCTACCAGAAACGTTATGATTAGAAAAGATTTCGCTTCCCGATTCCATGTCGGGAACTTAGAATAGGAGTTAGAAACAACATGGCAACCGGAATCCCTGCCAATATCATAAGATCTCTGTCAAGGACGGAAAAACTGGAACTTCATATCTATCATACCAGGCCAATCCTTAATTATAAGGCATTGTATTCAGATGGAAGTGATTATTTCTTTTCACCCATGGAACCTGAAGCCGGGGAGAAAGTTACCATCCGTTTCCGCACAGCCAAGGATAATGCGGATCACGTGTTTTTTCTGTGGAATGACATAAGACATGAGATGGAGGTTGCTTCCAGCAACGAAAGGTTTGATTACTATGAGATAAAGTGGATCATGCCTGAGGACACCTTGGTATACTGTTTTGAGATCATTTCCAACGGGACTCATTGCTACTATAATAAGAAAGGGCCTCTGACTTACAGGGATTCTTTTTTTGATTTTCGGGTAAAAGCCGGATTTTCCACACCTGACTGGGCGAAGGGAGCCGTTTTTTATCAGATATTCGTGGACCGTTTTTGTAATGGAGACCCCACAAATGATGTGGTGGATAATGAATATATCTATATCGATGAGAGAGTCAATCAGGTCCGGGACTGGGGAAAATATCCTGCCCAGATGGGCGTGAGAGAATTCTACGGAGGAGACCTGCAGGGAGTTCTTGATAAACTGGATTATCTTCAGGATCTGGGAGTGGATGCCATCTACTTTAACCCGATTTTTGTCTCACCCTCTAATCACAAATATGATATCCAGGATTATGACTACATAGACCCTCACTATGGAAAGATCGTTGTAGATGAAGGCGAAGTCCTTCCGGAGGAAGCCGAGGATAATATCAATGCCACAAAATATATCTCCCGGGTTTCGGATAAGAGAAACCTGGAGGCAAGCAATGCCTTTTTTGCCCAGGTGGTGGAGGAGATTCACCGCCGGGGGATGAAAGTCATTCTGGATGGAGTATTCAACCATTGCGGTTCCTTTAATAAATGGATGGATGCAGAACGCATCTATGAAAACCAGGAGGATTATGAAAAGGGAGCTTATGTGTCGGAAGACAGTCCCTACCGTAGTTTTTTCAAATTCTACGACCAGTACAACTGGCCTTATAATGAGGAGTATGATGGCTGGTGGGGGCATAAAACCCTGCCCAAGTTAAACTATGAAGACTCAGAAAAATTATATGACTATATCCTGCAGATCGGGAAAAAATGGGTTTCCCCTCCCTATAACTGTGACGGGTGGCGGCTGGATGTGGCTGCGGATCTGGGACAGACCCGGGAGATGAATCATCGTTTCTGGAAGGACTTCAGAAAAGTGGTGAAAGAGGCAAATCCCAACGCAATTATCTATGCGGAACACTATGGGGACTGCGGGGACTGGCTCCAGGGTGACCAGTGGGATACAGTCATGAATTATAGTGCCTTTATGGAACCGATCACCTGGTTCCTGACCGGACTGGAGAAACATAGTGATGATAAACGAAGCGATCTATTTGGCAATGGCCAGGCTTTCCAGGATGCTATGGTATACCATATGTCCAGATTTCAGTATCCATCTCTGGTGGTTGCCATGAATGAGTTATCCAACCATGATCATTCTCGTTTCCTTACACGTACTAACCTTACGGTGGGACGCACAAACAGTCTGGGACCTGAGGCGGCAGATGAAAATATCAATCTGAGCATCATGAGGACCGCTGTATTGTTCCAGATGACCTGGCCCGGCGCCCCGACTCTCTATTATGGGGATGAGGCAGGAGTCACCGGATGGACGGATCCTGATAACCGAAGAACCTATCCATGGGGCTATGAGAATCAGGAACTGATCCAATATCACAAGGATCTTATCCGCATTCATAAAGAGGAAGAGGCCCTGATGAAAGGATCTCTGATTCTGTTAAAGAGCGAACAGAACGTGATCAGCTATGGCAGGTTCACGGAGGATGAGAGGATGGTTGTGGTGCTGAATGCCGCTTTTGAACCGGTGGATGTGACCTTATCTATCCTTGAAGCAGAAGTTGCGGAACAGGAAGTTATGGAAAGGATCCTGCTGACAGATTCTGAGGGATACACCTTAAGTCCTGAGATCTATGAACCGAGAAATGGCATTCTGCGTCTGCACATTCCTGCCAACGGGGGACTTTTGCTTAAGGCAAAGAAGACAGAGTAAGATATGGAGACAAAACAGATTCTGTTTTGTCTCCTTTTATATTTATAACTATTCAGGAAAAACATTTTATGGTATGCTATAATAGTGGGTAGAAATCAGTATATCCACAGATAAAATTAGATTGAGCAGATCGCATGGATAGATAAAGGGATAATATAACCGGGAAGAAGGAGATCAGATGGGTAGAAGAGTTGCTCGTAAAGAAGAAAAAAAGAAAAACAGAAAATTAAGACTGAAGATAACCGGAGGCATTCTGCTGGTTCTTTGTATCGCTTATATCATTTCCTGTGCTGTGGTACCTGCCGATACCATCCTCAAAGGGGTATCCATGAACGGGGTTGACCTGGGAGGATTGACAGAAAAACAGGCGGGATTAGAGCTGACGCAACAGTATGAGAAGGATTATGTTAACCGGTCCCTGACGATGAAAGCGCTGGATACGGATTATAGGATTCCAATGTATTCTTCCTTATCTTTTGACGATGCCCAGGCTGCCTATAAAGCCTTTAACTATGGACATGATAATTTTTTCCTGCGGGGATTTCAGCTGCTGAAGGCTCTGACCTTCGGGGAGAAGATGCATTACTATCCTGCCATTACCAATCAGGCAGCCCTTGATGGGGAGTTGGATAAATCCGGTCTTTCCACCTTAAATACCACTGTGCAGACCAGCTATGAACTGAAGGAAGATGAGCTGCAGTTCAGCATGGGTAAGACAGGATATTCCGTGGATATGAAGGGGCTTAAAACTGCCATCGGAGACGCTGTGGCTAAGGATGACTATGAGACTGCCATCG
>JBGVCE010000492.1:0-3971 GCA_045226235.1 Anaerobutyricum sp. | reverse complement strand
GCGCGATGTCGAAGACATCTTCCTATGCGCAACTCTGCGATGCGCCGCAGGCTTCATCAGATGGAGATTGAGACTCCACCTGATGTACGCGAACAATCTCCCAACTGTAGAGGAGGGAGTCTCAATCTCATCTGATGAATATTCATAGTTGTCCAAACTATCAAAATTATTGTTGACAATATGAATATTTATGATATACTTTACACAGTTGAATAATTTTTATGCGCGAGTGGCTCAGTGGTGGAGTATCGCCTTGCCAAGGCGAGGGTCGCGGGTTCGAATCCCGTCTCGCGCTCTTATTTTTGCCCGGATATGTTTTCATATCCGGGTTTTTTCATTTTCAATCCCCTTTGATTTATGATAAAATGTTATATAGACATCATATGATGCAAAAGGGGGAAAAGTATTAATGAAAAAGAAACTGTTAACTTATGTCCTGGCAGTAGCAATCCTGCTGTCCTGCCTGACTCCCGTCACAACGGTTCAGACTGATGCAGCAGGCAAAGAATACAAGGGAGTCTGGTTTGCTTTCTATGATTACGACAGCTATCTGAGCAGCTATAGTAAGAATACCGCTGCCAACTTTACCAAATTCTTTGACAAAGTTCTGGATAACTGTAAAGCCAAAGGTTTTAACACAATCCTGGTTCACGTTCGTGCCTTTGGGGATGCCTTTTATAAAAGCGCTTATTTCCCAACCTCTGCATGTATCGCCGGGAAACAAGGGAAAGCACTATCCTATGATCCGCTGAAGATCATGGTGGCGGAGGCCCACAAAAAAGGAATGAAGATCGAGGCATGGATCAATCCCTACCGTGTAGCCACCAACACCAGTTACAGCAGCCTGTCCGCCAAGAACCAGGCAAGAAAATGGCATAATTCTTCCAAAGCTACCACCCGTCGTAATGTCTTATCCTACGGTGGCAAGCTCTATTATAACCCTGCCAAGAAAGCAGTCCGCACCCTGATCATCAACGGAGTGAAGGAAATCGTGACCAACTACGATGTAGACGGTATCCACATGGATGATTATTTCTATCCTTCCTTCAGCTCCAGCAATTATGCCTCTGCCTTTGATGCCAAGGAATACAAGGCATCCCTGGACAAACGAAATGGAATGTCCATCGAGAACTACCGCAGAAAACAGGTGAATCTTCTGGTTTCCGGTATCAATTCCGCCATAAAGGCCATTGATAAAAGTGTGACCTTCGGAATCAGCCCTGCGGGGGAGATTGATAATCTCACCTCAAAGTATTCCTATTACGTAGATATCAAAACCTGGACCAAATCCAAAAAATATGTGGATTACATTGCACCGCAAATCTACTGGGGATTCTTCCACCGTACCGCAAAGTTTGATAAGGTTCTGAATCGTTGGAAGAAGATTACAGACCAGTCCAAGGTGAAACTGTATGTGGGACTGCCTGCTTACAAGATGGGCTATCCATCTGCCGGAACCACGTCCAAAGAGAAGACGGAATTAAAAACCGCCAACACACTGACCAGAATGATCACCTATGGAAGAAATAAAAAGGTAAATGGATTTGTGGTGTTTGATTACTCTGATATCATCAGATCCTCCGCGAAAAAGTATATTAAGTCCATGACAAGCACTCTTAAAAAATAAAACAGACTGCAAAAAGGCGAAGAATATCCCGCAAAAGATACTCTTCGCCTTTTATTTGATTCTCTTATATTTACTTTATCATCCTTCCAGATATCTCTTCATCCAGTCCATCATCTTCTCATAAGCAGTCGGATTCAGTCGGTAGATGGTCCATTTTCCCTGTTTTCGGAATTCCACCACACCTGCATCCAGGAGAAGGCTCATATGGTGGGATAGAGTGGATTGGCCAAATTCCATCTTCTCCAGCAGTTCACTGGCATTATGCTCTTTTTCCTTCAGATAATCCAGGATACGCAGACGGTTTTCATCGGACATAGCCTTAAATATTCTGGCATATACTACGTATTTTGTATTGCTCATGATACCCTCCATATTATAAATTCTTCTCATATATCTTGCTTAGACGGAAAAGTAACAAAACAGACACGTCGATTACTTAGATCTCCCAGTGAGCATTATCCGGAATCTGCATCTTCTTCAGGTCCTTGCGGTTTTTGTTATTGATGATCAGCTCAGGATTTTTAACCATGACTTTGGCATAAGCCGGAACGGATTGGGTGATGAAGGCTCCGCCGCCGATGATCACGCCCTCACCGATTACGGTATCCCCGCCGAGAACGGTGGCTCCTGAGTAGATGGTCACATTGTCCTTGATCGTGGGGTGTCTCTTGGTATCTCTGAGTTTCTGTCCCTGGCGGGTGGAAAGAGCTCCCAGGGTAACTCCCTGATAAAGTTTTACATTATTGCCAATTTCTGTGGTCTCACCGATTACAATTCCCGTACCATGGTCGATGAAGAAGTATTCACCTATGGTTGCACCGGAATTGATATCGATCCCGGTCCTTCCATGAACATACTCAGTCATGATCCGGGGGATCAATGGCACGTCCTGTATATAGAATTCATGGGCGATACGATAGACGTAGATTGCCAGCAGACCGGGGTAGGAGAAAATGATGTCCTCCCTGCTCTTGGCGGCCGGGTCTCCGTAGAAACCGGCCTCCACATCCTTGGTAAGCATAGACTGAATATAGGGCAGCTTGCGGATAAAATTAGCGCACACTTCCTCTGCTTTGCGGTCTATCTCCATGCTGGTGTATTTCTTATAGTCGCGATAATAGTATGCCTGAGCCACCTGTTTCTTCAGAGCTTCATAGATGCTGGCGATCCGTTCCCCGATAAAATTCTCCGGTGAGATCAGTGTGATGTTCTCCGGGCCGAAATAGCCGGGAAATACCACTCTTCTCATATCTTTGACGATCTCGATGATCTTTCCTCTGTCCGGCAGATGTCTGCCTGCATTGGACACGATATAATCTTTTTCCTCGCAGGTTCTGGCAATCTCTCTGGATGCCTCCAGTATAATGTTATTAATTGATTCTTTCATTTTCTATACCCTTCTTCAAGTTTATTGCTTTTCGTCCAAACAACCGGATATCCTTCTAATATCCGCCGCCTGTCACATCCATCCTGGAATCATCATTGTAGGCGGTACCGCCGGCGCCACACCAGTTGCAGTGCACCTTATCCGTACCGTCATAGCAGTTTACCTTCCCGCAGCTGCCACAGATAAAGCATTTCTTGGCGCCGCAATATGGACAGCCGGGGTATTCCTCATCCGTGTAAAAGCTTCCGCTGAAACTGGTCTTGTCGAAACCTTCTTTTTCCGCCATGTCCTCCTGCAGTTTAAATGCCCAGGTTCTCACCCAATCATCTTCCCGCTTCTCTATCCGAATACCATAAAGTTTTTTTCCCTGATTGCATTTGGCAAGAATTACACTTGCTGTCTTTTTCATGGTATCTTCCTCCTAAATCTATGAATCATTCTTCTGTTTCTGTCGCCTCTTCGTAAATCAAGGCAATGGAGATATCATCTCCGCTCCCCTCCCGGGTCCTCTTCTCAAAATTCCTCTTAAGGCTGGTCTTTGCTTTCTCGGGATCTCCCAGCATCTGCGTAATCAGCCCGTGATATTTCAGGAAATCCTCCTCACTGGCAAATGACTTATATAAACCATCCGTGGACACAAACATGGCCGCCGGCTCTTCTTCAGAATACCAATGCTGAAAATATAGAATTGCGTTGGTATTGCACAGAGAAGAAGTGTAGTTGGCATGGGAGTTGGGATCCTCCACAGGAATGGAAATCCTTCCTTTACGGGAGAGGACCACAAATCCTCCATCTCCCAGCAGCATACCATATGAGAATCCATTCGCCATCACAGCGATGAGTACCGTACTTCCATAGATGACAGGAATCTTGTTTCTGGCTTTGTCATTCTCAGAAAGGAGGGCTTTCTCTTCCTCCGATAAAGGATTCTCTTTGTGGTACTCTTCCACTGCCTCC
>JBGVCE010000491.1:0-7342 GCA_045226235.1 Anaerobutyricum sp. | reverse complement strand
ATTTTTGAACATAACACACCGCTTCATGACGGAGCGGTTATCGTCCGGGGCAACCGGATAGTGGCTGCAACCTGTTACCTGCCTCTGAGTGAAAATATGAACATCGGAAAGGAACTGGGGACCCGCCACAGGGCAGCGGTTGGCATCAGTGAGGTGTCCGACTCCATCACGGTCATCGTATCGGAAGAAACGGGTAAAGTGAGTATTGCTGCCGATGGAAAACTGACCGAATGTGAAAGCAAAGATGTGCTGCTGGAGCAACTGGAGCATCTTTACCGGGAAAAAGGAGCAACAGAAACCGGCGAATCGATATTAACGAAATGGAAAGGTTTGCTTCGCAATGAAAGAGGAAAAAAAGAAGAATAGAAATATAGGGATGAAGATTCTTTCTGTCGGGATTGCCTTTTTAATCTGGCTGCTGGTGACCAATACCAATGACCCGGTGATCACAAAACATTTTACGGATGTTGCGGTTCAGGTGGAAAATGAAAATGCCCTGACAGATAATGGTTATGCCTACAAGATCCTGGAAGGGGATAAGGTATCATTTACAGTCAAAGGGAAGAAAAGTATTCTCAATAATCTTACCATTGACGATTTCCGTGTGGTTGCCGATTTCTCGAAGCTGTCCCTCACGGATGCCATTCCCATCGATGTAACCAGCATCAAGTTTCAGGATCAGCTGGAGATCAATCTCGGCAGCGTGAATACCATGAAGATTGAGAAGGATGAAGTGATCAGTGTCAATCTTCCGGTAAATGCCACGGTTAGTGGTAGCGTAGCGGATGGATACTATGTGGGGGAGAGTACCACCACGCCAAACCTCATCCGTGTTACAGGTCCCGAGAATCTGCTGGAGAACGCCAAGGAGATCCGTGCCATCGTGGAGATGGACAACATCAAGGATAATATTACGGTATCTGCAACCCCGGTATTATATGACGAAAATGGGGAGGTAATCGAAAGCTCTCAGATTGAGATGGCTTCTTCCGCGGTAAATGTATCTATCGTTTTATGGAAGACCAAGGATGTGAAGGTGAAGCTTGATTATTACGGCAGCCCGGAACCCGGCTATGTGGTTACGGAGTTTGACTATGAACCAAAGACCATAAAAGTGGCGGCTTCAGATGATGTCTACGATGATCTGGAATCCGTGGATCTGGGTGAGGTTTCCCTGGAGGGTCTTAACAGCAATTACGAGAAAAACATAGATATTGATTCTACCACCTTCCCCGATGGAGTTATTCTTGCCGAGAATATAAGTTCAATCAAGATCAGCGCCAAGATTGAAGAAATCATCACCCGGAGGATCTATTTTGAAAAATCGGAACTTAAAGTTAAGAATAATTCCGGCTACGATGTGAAATATGATCCGTCCAACAAATATTACATGGATATCGAGGGGGCAGAAAGTCAGGTCAACAGTGCCAAGGTCGGTGATTTTGACCCGTGGATCAATCTTTCCGGACTGGAAGAAGGAGAGCATGAAATAAAGATTCATATCAAAGATCTGGATGATTATTCCGAGCTGGGAACCACATCCATCAAGATAACACTAACACGCAAATAAGCAGGCCTGGGCAAAGAGAGGACAGCGATGAAACAGAAGACCGAGATTTTGCTTTGTGAATCCTTCATAGAGCTGCTAAAGAAGTATCCATTTCCAAAGATTACGATACAGATGATAGCATCCCGATCCGGAGTGAACCGACAGACCTTTTATTATCATTTTGATAATGTGTATGATCTGATGGGAAAAGCTTTCGAGTATGAGTTCATCAAGAAGGTCAGTTTTGATGAGAGTCTTCCATGGGATCAGTGCATGAAAATGATCCTTCGGTGGATGAAAGACAACCGCGCCATCATCAAAAATATCATCTCAAATGTGGACGGTTATTATCTGAGGGAAGCCATCTACCCAATCATTGAAAGATGCATGGGCCGCGCCTATGACTCAAATGTGTTTGCGTTGGATGAGGGGGACCGGATGGATGAAGAGTTTATCCAGAAGTTCATGACTCTGGGGATTACCCAGTACACTCTGGAGTGGATAGAGAATAATTATAAAGAGACAGAGTCGGACTTCGTGGACCACATTTTCCTCATCCTCAAAAGAATGTATGGGTGACAGGGATGATCAGCAGTACAACCAATCCAAAGATTAAAAACATTGCCAAACTGAACAAAAGCCCTAAGGCCAGAAAAGAACAGGGCTCCTTCCTGGTGGAGGGTCCAAGGATGTTTTTCGAAGTACCTGTGGATCAGCTAAAAGAGGTCTATGTTACCGAGGAATTTGAAAAGAGATACAGCGAGCGCCTGAGCGGGTATACCTACGAACTGATTTCCGACCAGGTCTGCCGTCATATCTCGGATACCAAGACCCCCCAGGGGGTGCTTGCTGTGGTAAGACAGAATAGCATGACCCTGGAACAGATCCTTTCTCTGGAGGAAAAGCCTCTGTTTCTTCTCCTGGAGAGTCTCCAGGACCCCGGGAACCTGGGTACCATCTTTCGGACAGCAGAAGGAGCCGGCGTAACCGGGATCATCATGAACCGTGAGACGGTGGACCCCTACAATCCAAAGGTGATCCGTTCCACCATGGGTACGGTATTCAGGGTGCCTTTTGTGGTGGTGGAGGACCTTAAGGATGCGATAGAGAGATTGCAGAAGAGGGGAATCAGTGTATATGCAGCGCATCTTGCGGGCAGGCTTTTTTACGATGAGGACTACGCCGGAGGCAGCGGATTCCTTATCGGCAATGAGGGAAAAGGACTGACCGAGGAGATTTCTTCTCTGGCGGACGGGAAGATCCGGATACCCATGAAGGGGCATGTAGAATCCCTTAATGCGGCCATCGCAGCCACGGTTCTGGTCTATGAAGCCCAGAGACAGCGGGGCTGGAGATGACATTTCCCGGTTTTGTGAAAATTATATGGAACTTTTACGAAAGGCAGAATGAACTGTTGTTCATTCTGCCTTATTTTATGAATATATCTTTAAAGATTATAGTGCAAATAAATAAAATATATTTACAAAAGTGAGAAATTGTATGAATACATATTACTAAAAACATGATAATATATTCTTGTATGACTGGGGTTAAGAAACAGTCAAAATAATGTATTATATTTTAGGGAGGTTTACTTATGGCAAAGTACATGATGGCGTTAGACGCTGGAACAACTAGTAATCGTTGTATCTTATTCAATGAGAAAGGTGAAATCTGCAGCGTAGCTCAGGAAGAGTTCACTCAGTACTATCCACAGCCAGGTTGGGTTGAGCATGACGCTCTTGAAATTTGGAATACCCAGTATTCCGTAGCTAAAAAAGCTATGGAGCAGTTAGGTGTTACAGCTGCTGATATCGCCGGTATCGGTATCACAAATCAGCGTGAAACAACTATCGTTTGGGATAAAGTTACAGGAGAACCTGTATTCCATGCAATCGTATGGCAGTGCCGTCGTACATCCGAGTATTGTGATTCCTTAAAAGATAAAGGCTTAGTTGATTCCATCAGAGAAAAAACCGGTCTTGTAATTGATGCATACTTCTCCGGCTCCAAGATTCGCTGGATCCTTGAGAACGTTCCCGGTGTTCGTGAAAGAGCAGAAAAAGGTGAATTATACTTTGGTAACGTTGATACATGGTTAATCTACAAACTTTCCGGCGGAAAGCTTCACGTAACAGATTACTCCAACGCTTCCAGAACAATGCTCTTCAACATCAACACTCTTCAGTGGGATGATGAGATCCTTGCTGAGCTGAATATTCCGAAGTCCATGCTTCCTAAGGCTTGCCCAAGCAGCGAGATCTACGGAAGAACCGATCCTGCTTTATTCGGCGGCGAAATCCTTATCGCAGGTGCTGCAGGTGACCAGCAGGCAGCTCTGTTCGGACAGACATGTTTCACAGCAGGTGAAGCTAAGAATACATATGGTACCGGTACATTCATGCTGATGAACATTGGTACAGAGAAGAAATTATCCGAGAACGGTCTTGTTACCACAATCGCATGGGGCGTTGACGGCAAGGTTGAGTACGCATTCGAAGGTTCTGTATTCGTAGCTGGTGCTGCTATCCAGTGGTTACGTGATGAGGTTAAACTGGTTGACGCTTCTCCGGATTCCGAATTCTTCTGCAACAAAGTTCCGGATACAAACGGCTGCTACGTAGTTCCTGCTTTCACAGGTCTTGGTGCTCCTCACTGGGATCAGTACGCTCGTGGCGTTATCGTAGGTCTGACACGTGGATGTAACAAAGCCCACATCATCCGTGCAACAGTTGAGTCCCTTGCATATCAGACATATGATATTCTTGAGGCTATGCAGGCTGACGCCGGTGTTAAACTTGCAGCTCTTAAGGTTGACGGTGGAGCTTGTAGGAATGACTTCTTAATGCAGTTCCAGGCAGACATCATCGATGCTCCTGTTCTTCGTCCACAGTGTGTTGAGACAACAGCTATGGGTGCTGCTTACTTAGCAGGTCTTGCAGTTAAATATTGGAACAGCAAAGACGACGTTATTGCTAACTGGGCAATCGACAAGAAATTCGAGCCGGCTATGGATGCAGATACACGTGATGCACTGCTCAAAGGCTGGAAGAAAGCTGTTAAATTATCCTACGGTTGGGCAAAAGACTGATCGGATCGCTGATTTAGCATCTTAATATCTTTGATTATTAACGGGCTGCCGCTCATGCGGCAGCCTGTTCTTATCTGGGAATCCTAAAACAGCGTGGATGATAAGAGATGACGGAGAGGAATTATGAGTAAAACATGTAAAGTGACTTATCTTGACCACAGTGGTTTTCTCCTGGAGACGGAGAACTGCTATCTATTATTCGATTACATACAGGGGGAACTGCCTTCCTTCATCTATGAGAAGCCTCTTTATATCTTTGTGTCCCATGTTCATCATGATCATTACAGCAGAAAGATCTATAAACTGGAGAACTCCTGCAGGAAGGTAACCTATATCTTATCCTTTGATGTGAAGGATGCCGACTCTTCCTGGAAGAAGGCCGACGATGTTCACATCGTGGATTATAACAGCAACTATCAGATTGGAGATCTTCAGATAGAGACGCTGAAATCCACGGATGAGGGGGTTGCATTCATCCTGAAAACAGATGGACTATCAATCTATCATGCGGGGGACCTTCACTGGTGGGAATTTAGTGATAGAGAAGAAGCGAGAAATCAGGAGAACATCCGCAATTACAAGGAAGAGATTCATAAGATTGCCGGAAGAAGATTCGATATCGCCTTTGTTGTGCTGGATCCCCGCCAGGAAGAGAAGTATGGCGAGGGTATGGACCTTTTCCTGTCAGAGGCGGGTGCCAGATATGTATTTCCCATGCATCTGTGGGGCAGGTACGATCTGATCCCTGATTACAAGAGCAGGAATCAGTTAAAATACGTCACAAGCCAGATCATGGATATCCGATACCCGGGGCAGACTTTTGAACTTGTCTTATAACAATTGTCTTATAATAAGCGGAATATACAGGCCCGGAAGATTGAAAGGCCGGGATTATTATGATATAATAAATTATATAGGTATTTTTTAGGAGGGTGATTACCACTATGGTACGAGCGGAACTGACAATTGAAAGTGCCCAGGGCATTCATCTGGCCCCGGCCAACCTCATCGCTGTCACTGCGGACAGATTTAATTCCCAGATTCATTTTAAAACAGAGTATATGGATATTAATGCCAAGAGCATTATCAATCTGGTAGGGGGAACCCTGCGCAAGGGGGATAAGATTCTCTGCGTATGCAACGGACCGGACGAAAAAGAGGCTCTGGAAGCGATGAAAGACCTCCTGTCCCAGGATTTGGATGTGCTGATTAAGAATAAGGAGTGATTCCCTCACAGAACCTTTCTAGTATACTGCATCATACCATACAAACATCAAGCGGCCACACATAGACTTTTGAAAAAGGTGGGAGGATACCACCTGATTGAAGATCTACGGTGTAGCCGCTTTCTCTTTCTCTTCTTTCTTCAGTTCCTGCTCCTTCTCGCGGCGAATCTGGCGGAAGTTAGGCCGGAAGATACGGATCAGGGTATGGTAGTTCTTTTTATTTTCCAGGAAATAGTTTACCTCTGCCCCATAGAATATCATGGACATACAGAAATACATCCAGGTCAGCAGGATCATGATACCTGCCATACTTCCGTAGATGTAGGTAAAGTTACTGAAATGATCCACATAGTAAGCGCATATCTTCGATACCAGAATCCAGCCCAGTGACGCGACGATGGCTCCTGGATACTGATGGAAAAAATTGCTCTTTCTGTTGGGAATAAAGCAATAGATCCACATGAAGATAATAAGCAGAACAAAGAAGGTGAGGATAGATCCCTGATTGATCAGCATGGCTACCAGGGATGCCAGGAACTGGAAATGGATATCGACAAAATGATAGAGCTGATGGCCGAATACCCATAAGAGCAGCATGGCTATGATGACCAGGGTAAAGATCAGGGTGTATATCAGACTAAAGAACCGCAGGACAAAGAAGTTACGGTCATCCTCGATATCATATACGGAGTTCAGGCCCTTAACGATGGAGTAGATCCCCTTGGATGAGGACCAAAGGGCCAGCACAATGGATAAGGTGAATACCGAATATCCTGTCTTATGGTAGAGTTCATTCAGGATGTTGATGATGACTGAATTGCTTTCAAAAGTCAGCAGCTGGGTAAGAATCTGCTGTATATCATTCTTGCTGAAGGGCAGAAATTTTGCCAGGGTCAGGAAAAAAATCATAAAAGGAATGAAAGACAGCAGGATGAAGAAGGCAGACATGGCTCCGAAGGCTGTGATATGGTCCTCGTTGCACTTCTTGGTAAAATCCATGATCAATTGTAAGAGATCTTTAAATCTTCTTCTCGGTATGTACCGTTTCAACTGTGAAAACATTGAAGGACCTCCGCCAAATAAAAAGAAAACCGCCTCATCCGGGATGAGACGGTGTATAATTCTGACCCGAAATGCCGCATCTTGCATTTTGAGTCCTAGCCCAAGCTAGGTGGGTAACCGCAATCACTTTCCTGACTTCCTCTGGGAGAGTTGAAGAATGAGGCCTGTCATTCCGGAGATAATATATGTTTCCCTTATTCAATAATGTAGGTTCAAAATAGCAAGACCTTATCGTACATTCCAGGCTAATTGGTAATTTTAATATATATTATGCCACAAGATAATACAAGGTAAATTCTTGTCAATCTAAAACCAGTTTGTGGTTAACTACATGATAATCCCCATCTATATTTTTTAGTAATACGTGTTTCATGTAGTGAAGAAATGCTTTTTCTCCCTTTTTGGCAAGCAGAG
>JBGVCE010000490.1:0-6281 GCA_045226235.1 Anaerobutyricum sp. | reverse complement strand
GGGACAGGCTTCGCAGCCGGAGAGGAGATTGATATTTCGGTGAGAACGGAATATCTGAGCTGTAGCAGTAAGCCGGCTGATCGCTTTAGTATCAAGGCGCGGATCCGGGATTTTACCAACATGGGTACAGTCATCAAGACCAGTGTCATGACAGCAAGCGGAAAAGAACTGCGGATCTCCGCTTTTGAACAGGACAGAAATCTGAAGGAGGGACAGGAAGTCTATCTTTCCTGGAGACCGGAGAAATCTGTGCCCATCCACAGAGAGCAGAAGGAGGTTGAGGCATGACAACATCGAAAGGCAGAACCAAGGGATCGAATCGCCTGCCTATGCTGGCACATGCCGGGCCGGTATCCCTTTGGATGATTGTATTTGTTACGATTCCCATGCTTTTTATCATTTATATCAGTTTTATGACAAGAGGGACCTTTGGCGGTGTTGAATATACACCTTCCCTGGAATCCTATCAGACTTTGATGGAAGTCACTTATTTCCATATCATATTAAAAAGTATCGGGGTTGCGGCAGAAACTACCATTGCCTGCTTGCTGGTCGGGTATCCCTTTGCTTACTTTATTGCCCGCAAACCACCTGATGTGGCCTCCAGATTAATCACCCTCCTGATGATTCCTTTCTGGACTAATTCACTGATGCGTCTTAATGCCTGGATGTTGATTTTCCAGACCAATGGACCGGTGAATAACTTCATGCTGAAGTACCAGATGATTGACAAACCGATCACTTTTATATTTACAGATGGCCTGGTGCTCTTAGGTCTGATTACCAACTATCTGCCCTTTGCGGTATTACCCATGTATTCCTCTATTGAAAAACTGGAAAAACCGATACTGGAGGCATCGGCTGATCTGGGGGCAAAACCGAGTGTTACTATGATGAGGATTATTCTTCCTCTGACCTTCCCTGGTATTTTTTCGGCCATAATCCTGACCTTCATACCGGCTTTGGGAACCTACGTTATCACAGATATGCTGGGAGGAGGGAAAGTACTTTACATAGGTAATATCATAAAGAACCAGTTCGGAGCAATCCGCAACTGGCCGTTAGGTGCAGCATTATCCGTAATCCTTCTGGCAATTACAGCCCTGATGATCTTTGTCTACTCCAGATTTGCCAAGGTAGAAGATATGGAGGTGATCTAGGATGGCCGTAAGAGGTAAACTGAACCGAAAACAAAAGAGGGAACGGATACGGAAGATTCCATGGACGATTTTTGCCGCACTGATCTATTCTGTTTTTTATATTCCGGTGCTGGTGATGATCCTGTTCTCTTTCAATGATTCGAAAAGAAATTATTCCTGGGTTGGATTCACTACAAAATGGTATCCGAAACTGTTCTCTTTTGGGAACCATGATCTCTGGGAATCGCTGGTATACTCGCTGATTATCGCAGTAGTGGTTACCGTCATCAGTGTCATCATTGGTGTTCTAGGCGGTATTGGATTAAAGAAATATGAGTTCCGTGGAAAGAAATTTATCAATATGATGCTCTTCGTGCCAATCGTCGTTCCGGAGATTGTAATGGCGGTATCTATGCTGATCATCTTTATGGTCGTGGGATTCAAGCTGGGGATGGGAACCATCGTCATGGGACACTGTACCTTCTGCATTCCCTATACCGTAATTATCATCAAAGGACGTATTACCGGAGATAACGAAACTCTGCAGGAAGCTTCCATGGATCTGGGAGCCAATCGGCTGCAGACATTTTTCTACGTTACGATCCCCAGTATCATGCCGGGAATCATGTCGGCAGCATTTCTGTCATTTACATTGTCCATCGATGACGTTATGATTTCCAACATGCTTGCCGGGGCTAGTCAGTCCACACTTCCGGTATTGATTCTGTCTGTCAATCGTACGGGAATTACTCCGGATATAAATGCTTTGACTACAATCATGGTTATGGTTATGATCTTCGGCATGATGGTGATGAATGTATTGCAGAGAATTCACAATAAGAGAGAAGCAAAAATACTGGCAGAAAGTGATAAGCGAATTCAAGCTGCCCGACTGGCAGCTGGAGAATAATAAACAAACTCTATGAGAAACATTATGGTAAAGGAGGTTATTTTAATGAAAGAACGGTTAATGGCACTGATTCTTGCACTTTCCATGGTGCTTACCCTTGCAGCCTGTGGTGGTGGCGGATCGAAATCCTCTGAAGATGGAGGATCAAAGGAATTGAACATTTTTATGTGGAGTGATTACATCTCTGATGAGACGGTTGCTGATTTTGAAGAACAAACCGGAATCAAAGTGAATCTCAGTTATATGAATGATAATGCGGACTCCGTGAATAAGCTTACCGCAGGTGCCGGTGATGAATATGATCTGATTATGACCTGTGATGCTTACATGGAATCTTTGATCAATGGGGGCTATCTGGAAGAATTGGATTTATCCCAGATACCGAATTCTGAAAACATCAATAAAGCTTACTGGACGGAACAGAATCAGAAATATTGTGTGCCTTACCTGATGAATTACATCTATGTGGTATATGATACGGAAAGATGTCCTATCGAGATTACCTGCTACAACGATCTGATTAAGCCTGAGATGAAAGGACAGCTCGGCTCAGTTGACGGTGCCAGGAATCTGTTCCCCATCGCCCTGATTGCGTTGGGGTATGACCCGAACTCCAGAGAGGAGTCGGAGATAGCGGAAGCCTACGAATGGCTGAAGAAGTACAATGACAATGTGGTAGCCTACGGTTCTACTGAGACAAATATCGTTAATGGAACCATCTCCGCCATGCTGACCTATGATGGCAATACAGCAGAAGCCATGGCTGCCATGGGAGACAATAATACCCTTACGGTAGCTCCTTTTACAAAGGATCCTGTACAGCTGGGATTTGACCTCTATGTCATTCCTAAGGGAGCAAAACACACGGATGCAGCCTATCAGTTCCTCAACTACATCACTGATCCTGAAGTTATGGCCAAGAACCTGGTTGAGAACCCATATTCCTGCCCGAACGATGCAGCGGTAGCTGCTGCTTCCGAAGAATACAGAAACGGTCCGGCATTTGACTTCGATTATAAGGAAAACATTTTCTTCCAGGAAGACGTGGGCGACGCTATAAAGATTTATGATAAATACTATCAGAAATTAAAAGTCGATACCGGAGAGTAATCAGGGGGAATTCACGTGATCAATTTCAATGAGCAAGAAAAGATCGATAGTGTGCGTGGTGCTTTGGCACTGCGCACACAGATCGAACCTCTGGTGGACAGTATCTGGGAAAAGGGGTTAAGAAACCTGTGCTTCATGGGAATCGGCGGCACCTGGGCAAGCTGTCTGCAGGTGATTTGCTATATGAAAGAACATACGGATATGGAAGTATTTGCCTTGAACGCAGCAGAATACAACACCACCGGCGACCCAAGAATCGGCACCGGTACATGCGTTGTTATCTCCTCTGTTACAGGGACTACCGAAGAAATCGTGGAGGCGGTAAAACTTGTTCAGAGCAAAGGTGCGGAAGTCATCGGTTTTATCGATAAGGCAGATGCAGAACTTGCCGGTTTGGTAGATCATTGCATTACCTATAAATCCAATGAGCAGATGAAGTTCTTTATAACAGCAGACCGATTTATGTATCTTGCAGGTGAGATGCATGTCTATGAAGAAATGTATGCCCAATTCGACCGGTACCTTCCGGAAGCACTTGCAGAAACAGAAAAGGCAGCAGATCATTTTTCCTGTGAGTTCGTCAATAAGCATAAAGGGGATGCGATACATTATTTCATAGGGGGAGGAACGCTCTATGGAGCAACCTACTCTTATGCTATGTGTTACTGGGAGGAAATGCACTGGCTCAGAACCAAATCAATTCATTCTGCAGAATTCTTCCATGGTATGCTTGAAATCGTAGAGAAGGATACCCCGGTAACTGTGTTTGTCGGTGAGGACAGGCAGCGCCCCCTGGGGGAACGTGTGGCAAGATTTCTGCCCCGTATCTGTGATAATTACACGATCATAGATACCAAAGACTACCCGTTAAGGGGAATATCAGAGGAATACCGTGGCAGAGTCTGTCATCTTGTGATGCATGCGGTGACCAACCGTATAGATGCACATCTGGTGGATCAGACGGGACATGATATGAGTGTGAGACGTTATTATCGACAGATGGATTATTAGTGAGATATATTATGGAATTCGGATTGTTTACCTGCGGGTATCAGAGAAGAAATCTGGAGCAGGCATTTGCAGATGCGGCATCATTTGGATATGATTATATAGAAATCTGGGGCGGACGGCCTCATGCTTATGCTCCTGATCTGGTCAGGGGCGCGGCGGAGGGAATCCGACGCCTTTCGGAGAAGTACCGTATTCCGGTTCGTGTATATACACCGGAACATAATGCCTACCCTTTTAATTATATGATGGGAGATCAGGAACAGTGGGAAGACAGTATCCGATACCTAAAAACAGCAATTCAGGCTTCTGCCCTTTTAGGTGCAGAAGCCATGTTGTTTTCAATCGGTCATAGCGGAGGTCTTTCTTCGGATTGCAGGAAAAGACGTCTTATGCTAACTATGCAGCTTCTGTCGGAGGAAGCGCAAAGGATGGGACATACATTACTGCTGGAAAACCTTACCCCGATGGAATCGGATGGATATACGACTTTAGAATCCTACAGCAGTCTCTTTGAGGAGAGTCTTCCCGGGATAAAAGCCATGTGTGATGTGGTTGTTCCTTTCGTGCAGGGCCAGGATCCTGTGGAATACTATCGGAAGCTGGGCCCTAAGATGGCACATCTGCATCTGACAGATTCCAATGGCGTGGATGAGTCGCACATATTACCGGGAGATGGTATTATGGATATGCGTACCCTGCTGAAGGACTTCCGTGATGCCGGGTACGACGGGAATGTGACCATCGAGCTGGTTAACGGTTATGTGGATGATCCCACTACGGCTGCTGCGCTGGCAATCAGAAGAATAAAGGAGTTGTTATGAAACGAATTGCATGTGTCGGAGACAACTGTGTCGACTGTTATGATGAAACAAATGAACGTTATCCGGGAGGAAATGCCGTCAATGTTTCTGTGTATTTCCAAAGACTTGGAACTCCGTCTTCCTATATCGGCGTAGTAGGAAACGATGAAGACGGGAAGATGATTATTGATTCCCTGCGTGAAAAAAACGTGGATGTAAGCCATGTTAAAGTGCTGGAGGGAAATACTGCTATAACTCACGTGCAGAGGATTGACGGAGAAAGGGTATTCAAAGATGATGATCCCGGCGTCACTACAATGCTCTCGCTCACGGAAGAGGATTCTGACTTTATCATGGAACACGATCTGGTGATCACCGGACTCTGGGGATATACCGAGCCCTTCCTCCCGATGCTGAAAAGGCATGGGGTTCCGATTGCTTATGACGCTTCAAACCATCCATTTCTGCCTCAGGGGATAGAAGGGATGAAACATGCAGATTATGTATTCTTTTCAGATGACACTTCAGATGAGAGTGCACTGCGAGAGCAGATGCATAGAATTGCAGACATGGGCCCCAAAGTGGTGATAGCCATGAGGGGAAGTCTTGGCAGTCTTGCTCTTGCAGAGGGCAGGCATGAATCTTATGGAATCGTAAGCTGTGATGTGGTGGATACAATGGGAGCTGGAGACAGTTATATCGCCGGTTTTCTCAATGCTCTTCTTGAGGGCGCGGACCTGAAAGACTGTATGAGAAAAGGCGCTGAGAATGCAGCGGTCACCATAGGATATAAAGGGGCATGGTAACTTTTTCCTTATTTCCAAATGTTCTGTTTTTATAAAAAATGGATGGAAAACGCAATTGTTTTCCATCCATTTTTTTATACTTTTTACTTTTTTATTTTTTTATCTCCGAAATACGACAGCAGTTCATTCAGCAGGAGTTCTGCGATGGGAGTAAAAACCTGATATTTTCTCCATATGATATACATCTCCGCTTTGGGGACATCTGTCAGAGGACGAAAGATGATATCACTGCCTTCACCGGTATGAACAAGGTTATCCAGCATCATAGCATAACCCATTCCGGACTTCGCCATGACGGCACCGTTAAATGGAAGATTATATGTTGCTACGATATTCACTTCATTGAGACCAGACTGAAACCATTGCGGGAATTCCTGATCGACCCATTGTTTTGAGCAGATTAGCGGAAGGGTTCTCAATTCCGATATGGAAAAGGAATCTTTGACTGCAAGGGGATCGTCCCGTCTCATGATTACACCCCATCTGTCTTCGGTTGACATAGGGA
>JBGVCE010000489.1:0-11496 GCA_045226235.1 Anaerobutyricum sp. | reverse complement strand
TGCCTCTCCAGTTCACCGTAAGCTCTCTGGATGGTATTGGGATTGATGGACAAGTCCACTGCCATGCTCCTCACGGAGGGCAGCTTCTCATCCGCCTCATACACCCCACGCAGAATCAGGTTCGTCAGCTTATCGACGATCTGCTCATAAATCGGCCGCTTATCATTATAATCCAGTATAATCATGGATAAGCACCCCTCCTTTTGTATTGAATGTATTAAATGTATTATGTGTATTAGTTGTATTAATACACTTATATTATTCTCTATTTCCATATTTGTCAAGAGAGTTTTTCTTATCCAACAAAAAAATATCCGGCCGCAACATTACGGCCGGACAAGTCTAGAAATTATTCTGTTTATTCCATTGGATTTGCCTATTTCTGATCCTTCAGCAGATCACGGATCTCAGCAAGCAGCTCTTCCTGGGTTGGGCCTGCCGGTTCCTCTTCCTTGGCTTCCTCTTCTTCACCTTTTAATTTGGCAGTCGCACCATTGATTGCCTTAATCATAATAAAGATGCAGAATGCCACAATGATGAAATCGATGATATTCTGGATAAAGTTACCATAATTGATGGAAGCATCACCGATCTTAGCACTAAGGCTGGTAAAGTCTACGCCGCCGATGATCATTCCGATGATGGGCATGAGTACATCATCAACCAAAGAGGTGATGATCTTCCCGAAAGCACCACCGATGATAACGCCGACTGCCATATCCATGACATTACCTCTCATGGCAAAATCTTTAAACTCTGCAAAAAACTTCTTCATACGAATCCCTTCTTTCTTAAAGATTTATCTTGAATAACATGAACAAAAGATGCATATATATTCAATTACAATTCTATTCTACACCTATAAACGCATCAAAACAAGCCAAATTTCCTGCCCGGATTCTCATCACAGATCCGGTTGGCAGTATCGCTTAACTCGCCCCGGTAATCTCTGGCAAACCGGCGGAAAGCCAGGGTACGGTTATCCACACTGATATTATCGTTGAGGTTCACGCCAACGGACATCATACCTCTCACATTTTCCTGGGCTGTGGAAAAAGAATCCCTCCCGTTGATCACATATCCTTGCAGCAGATTGCACCGGATCTGCCTCCCCCGGAAACCAATCCGCAGTTTCTGGCTTTGCAGGGCTGTGGCGGGGATGATACCAAGCATCCTCTGAAAATGGACCGCCTTCATCCTGTCATCCCTGTCGGTGATATCCAGCAGATAGGTGATAAAAGCCTGGGGGGAAACCATATATTTTCTCCTCATCAGCTGATCCATAACCGGTCCGGAGAAATCCTTTCCACGGTGGAGAATATAGTGATCCACCGCCTTATTACTACATGGAGAACCATTTTCCAGTAAGATCTGCAGGAGCAGATTATCTCCTTTTAAAGGACCCAGGATCAGCTGGTCCATCTGCCTCTCATCCACACAAAATCCCTTGGTGGCCAACATTTGTGTCACTTCCATGGTTACACACGGGTCGTCCAGGCCACGGGCCAGATACTCTCTGAGCAAGTCATCCCTCAGGTACTCTCCTACAAAATCCGGCCGGAAAATGAGCCTCAGGATCTTCCCTTTGTAATCTTCATCCCCGGTCTGAAACAGAATGTACCTTTCCAGGATTTCCTCATTCATGGGGCTAAGGTCTCTCAGAAGTACCTGGAGGATGGCATACCGTTCTTCCGGAATGTCATCATTTTCATTAAGATATGCCTGAAAAACCTTCGGAAGTTCATTCTTCTGGCAACGCAGGTCCAGAAGATTCATAAAACCGTCCAGCAGCTTTACTTTCTCATAGTTGATCCACCCATAATCATTCAGGAAGGAAATGATCTCCTCCGCCGTAAGGTACACATAGATCTTCTTTTCCCGCAGGCAATCGATCAAAGCGATCAGGATGTGGTATATCCTCTGCTCGCCGGCCAGATGCCGGATCAGCCTTGCGGCGTCCTCCGCCTGGGAATGGCTGGTAAAGAGGCCGGAAAATGTCTTTTTGGCCTCGTTATAGTTTTTCATCTGGCTGAGCAATAACCTCTTCTTTGTCATGCTGTGAGGGTTTTTTAAGAGGTATTCCTCATAATTATGCAATTCTGATCCATCCGCCCCGACATCCGGTTCGCAAATGCTGCAGTACCACCTTTTTCCTATCCGGTCGTAATCCAGACGTTTGCCGCAATCGCATATCCTGGCGACTACCTTCTGTGTCATACCTCTCTCCTCATCTGTTAATCGGCATCTTCCCCGGGATGATACCCGGGCTTGGCAGCCAATCTTGTAAGATACTCCTCCACCGGTTTTAAGGCAATCAAAAACCAGGGGGTGTAGTTTTCCGGATGGGCCACCACATCACTCATCAAATCCGCCAGTTTAACCCAGCTAATTTCCTCCACTTCCCTGGGGTCGAAGGGGACTTCCCCGTCAAACTCTCCCACATAGACATGGTCATACTCGTATTCCGTAAGCCCATTGGGAAAAGGGGCCCGGTAGACGAAGGAATGAATCTCCTGTAGGGGCCCCGCATGGATTCCCATCTCTTCAAAAAGGCGCTTTCTGGCAGATTCCTCCGTATCCTCACCCAGACCGGGGTGGGAACAGCAGGTGTTGGTCCACAAACCTCCGCAATGGTATTTAGCCCTGGCCCTCCTCTGAAGGAGGATCTCATCTCCCCGGTAAAGGAAGACAGAAAAAGCGCGATGGAGCAGTCCTTCCCTGTGGGCCTGCAGTTTCTCCATACTCCCCTTCTCCCTGTCATACATATCTACCAGAATCACTTCATTTCTATCTATCATTTCTTTTGCTCCGGTTCAACTCTATCTTGATTCTTCCATCTCTGCCTTTTCTTTCTGCCGTAAGACAGGGTTTGTTTCAGCGCGCTTTCTTTATCCACACCTGCCAGCCGCAGTTTGTGAGCATAGTCCAGGATCTCCGAGAAATCCTTGTCCGCTTTCATCCCTGCCTCGATAAGGTCGCGTCCCATCACATAAGGCCTGGCCATATACTCCTGGTAAATGGACAGTCTCTCCAGCAGAAATGGCTCATTGGAGACATAAGGATGTGCTTTCAGGGCAGACCGGTTGTCCGCCTCCGCCAGCTGAATCAGATCATAAGGTGCTACAGACTGGTCGTACATCCGGTTGGTTTTCTTGATGGAAGACCTGGCCCCTGCCAGCTTGTGAGGCTTCATGTGGAGGCTCACCATATTGGTTACATAATCTATGATATGCTTCTCCGAGGTCAGTCTCTCCAGGAAACTTTCCACCAGGGGAAGCCCTTTGTTCTCATGGTCATAAGCGTGCAGCTGCCCGTCGATTTCCTCTGTGGCCACGATCTTTCCGAAATCATGGCAGAGAGCCGAAAGCATAAAAGGAATCGCCTCCGAAACCTTATCTCTTCGCAGGGCCGCCTCATCCAGGACCATCATGGTATGTACCCACACATCCCCCTCCAGATGGTGGATGTGGTTTTGTTCCACGCCGATGAGCTGCTCCACTTCCGGAAACCAGGTGGTCAGCTGGTTCATTTTTCTTAATTCTTCAAAAAAGACAGAAGGCTTATCTGCCTTCAGGAGAGCCTTTCTGGTCTCCTCAAATACCCGTTCCCTGGCCAGGACCGACAGGTCCATACTCCGGCACAGGGCCAGGGTTTCCTCTGCAATCTCATACTGAAAACGGGCGGCAAACTGCGCGCCACGGAAGACCCTTAAGGGGTCTTCCACGAAAGTCTCGCTACAAACATGCCGGATGCATCCCTTCTCCAGGTCAGAAAGGCCGGAATAATGGTCCACAATCTGGCCGGTCATCACGTCTCGCATTAAGGCATTTATGGTAAAGTCCCGCCTTTTTGCTGCCTTCTCCGTCCCCAGAAAGGGGTCCACGGACACTTCAAAGTCCTTGTGACCTCTCCCTATGGCCTTCTCCGTCCTGGGCATGGCGATATCCAGACTATAGCCCTTCAGGCCATAGACCCCGAAACTGACCCCCACTTCGATCATCTGACCCAATTGCTCCAGAATCGACCTCAGCTGAGCCGGGCTGATTCCATGGATCTCAATATCAACATCTTTATTCTCGATTCCAAGAATCTGATCTCTTACATATCCGCCCACAAAATAAGTATGGCCGCCCATCCGGTCCACCTGGCCGGCAATCTGACGGGCCATCTCCAGGTCTTTACCGGCATCCGGTGCTTCCGGGCAGATCATTAAATCTTCTGTGTTCATTCCGCACCGCTCCTTTCTGCGGCTCAGGCCGTTTTTTTCAGACAAATCGTCTTGCCAAGTTTTCGGTAAACTGTAAAAAACATGGTGGTATAACAGGCAGTACCCCCCACCAGATTCGAGATGGGTTCTGCCCAGAAGACTCCATCCACCCCCAGAAATGTGAGGGGAAGCAGGATGGTCAAGGGTACCACAATGATGGCTTTCCTGAACAGGGAGAAGAAGACCGCCCTGCTGGCAAATCCCAGACCGGTAAAGGTAGTCTGCCCCGCAAACTGGAATGCCATAAAGCAAAATCCGAAGAAATAGATCTTAAGGGCATGGATCCCCAGCCCGATTAACTGGGGGTCTGATGTGAAGATCCCCATAAATACATGGGGAATCAATAGAATCACAACCCATACCAGAACCGTATATCCGGTTCCCATGAAAGACATAAACCTTATCCCTTCCTTCACCCTCTCTGGTTCATTGGCGCCGTAATTAAATCCCAGCACGGGCTGGGCGCCGCTTGTGAGCCCATGAATCGGGAGGGTGGTGATATCCCGGACGGAATTAATGATGGTCATGACGCCGATATAGGCATCCCCTAGTGCTCCGCCGTAGCGTCTCAGCATCATATTGCAGGTAATCTGCACCAGAAAGTTGGTCCCGTTAACCATAAAACCAGCCATACCAAGGGAAACGATCTCCCCGGTCATCCTCAGAGTTACTTTCATAAATTCCTTCTTCAGAGGGATCAGAATCTTATCCCCCCGCAGAAAACGGAGAACCCAAAAGGCGGAGACAGCCTGGCTGATCACTGTTGCCAACGCAGCACCTCCCACCCCCTGATGGAGGCCAAAGATGAAGATCGGATCCAGCACCAGATTCAGGACGGCACCGATCAACGTGGTCAGCATCCCAATCTTTGGAAATCCCTGGGCATTAATGAATCCGTTCATCCCTGTGGTAATCATGGAAAATGTAGTACCAAACAGGTAAATCCGCAAATACTGGTCCGCGTAGCCATAGGTAGCCTGGCTGGCACCAAAAAGGTAAAGGATGGGTCTGCGGAAGAAGAAACAGAGCAGAAAAAGGAGGAAGGAGCTGCCTACCAGAAGGACAAAGGTACTCCCCATCAGTTTGCTGGCACGTTCCTCCCGTCCTGCGCCTCGGGCGATGGAAAAAAGAGGGGTGCCCCCGGACCCGAAGAGGAAGGTAAAGGCTGCGATGAGAGTGGTCAGGGGGAAAGCCAGACCGACTCCCGTCAAAGCAGTGCTTCCCACCTCAGGGAGGTGGCCGATATAGATCCGGTCCACCACGTTATAAAGCAGCTGAACCATCTGTGCTAAAATCAGGGGAATAGATTGGGCCACGATAATCCGCCACATCTTTCCCTTGGAAAAATCATTTCTCACATTTATCTCTTCTTCCTAGTCATCTGATTAATATGATTATTCATTTTGTTCTGGCATATCCGTCCTTCGGGAATCCAGGATCTCAGAAGCCTTAAAAAGATCAGATGTCCAGTCGGAAATCCCGTGGGCATCTGTCCACAGGCGGTATCCGTCCAGGTTTCTCCGTCCGCCATGTACGTACAGATCGTGGACTTCCATTGTCTTCTGATGGGAATCCACATTCAGGAAGATGTGAAAACCCTTGCTTGCCAGATATTTATATTTCTCGTTATTTTCCGTGTCGTATTCATCGGTGGGGGACAGGTCCTGGCCGTGGGCAAAAATGATGCACTCGGTGTTGCCGATGATGGGGGCCACATTTTTGAGCCACTTCTCCGTGTCGATCTTGATCTTCTCCAGGGAAGCTTTTCCCACACGGATGTGACCCCAGGTATGGCTGGCGAAGGTCCAGCCTTCTTTACGAAGTGCTCTTGCTATGGTCTCCGCACCGTTAATCTCTACCTTCCGGTCAAAATCCGGATGGGCATCCAGCCATTCCACCTTATCGGCATCCAGATTCTCGCGGGTAACGTAAGACTCGTCCGTGCGATAGCCAAATATACCGTTATATCCTGTAAGGGCGATGGTTCCCCGGGCGCCATGGTAGGCTCCATCCGGATGTTCCTCCATGAAATCATCCAGGAGAGGAACACAGTCGAAGGATCCGGTTTCCACCGTTCCGTCCTCTGTCTCGTATTCGCAGGTTACCTTACCCTCTTCATCCAGCACCAGTTTGGTAGCCATCCCATGTCCGGTGTAGGTATGATAGTAGGACAAATCATCTAGGGACAGCACAAAAGGCTTCTTCCCTTCCGGCAGCCAGACAGATTTGTTCGTAAAATGCGGAGTCCCGCTCTCATCGTAGGTCTCATCAAAGAAGTCATACAGGCTGCACAGGACATACCCTTCATCATACATAATCTGGGTGATCTTACGGAATTCCGTGATGGTGGTCATCCATTTCTTGAAACCTTCCGCGATTCCGGGATCACAGTCGAAAGCCAGCTTCGTATCCTTGACCAGGGTATGATAGAAAATGTGCGTTACGTCAGCGGCAGTGAACTCCACCAGATTCTCCTTGGCCGCCGCCCATTTTTTCAGGTTGGCCTGCACCTCATCGTCCGTCTTATATCCCTTCACCGTCTGAAGTTTGGACATGGCACCGTCATAGTCATAACCTGCCGCCATCTCATTTGCCTGGCTTATAATCTCCTGCTTTACTTCCTCCGCCTTCTTCTGCTCCTGGTAGATCTGGTACTTCTGATAGAACTTGGCGAAACAAAAACAAACAAGGGCAAGGACAAGAATACTGCCCAGGCATCCGAATGTCCTGCGAAGATTTCTCTTCCGGGTCCTTGGTCCCGGAGAGGTCGTCCTTTTCCGCCTGGGAGCGGGCTTGTTAGTACTGCCGCTTCGATAGGTCACTCTTTTCCGGGCACTCCCGGAGCCCTGTCTCTGTCGTGAGCCAGTTCTACCGGCTCCGGAACTCTTACGCCCTGGTCTGCCGGATGTCGCTGTCTTTCGATTCTTTCTTCTGGCCGCTTCCGCCTCTCGTCTGGCGTGAATCTCATCCAGCTCCTCGGAAAACCTGTTGCTGGAATAGGGTCTCTTTCTATTATCACTCATCGTATCTCTCCATTCATGGTGGTTTTAGTCTATTGTTAACCACAAGATATAGTATAGCAGATTAGGCTATGATTTGAAACATTCATTACCTCATTTTGGTCAATTTCCTTTAAATTATAAAATTATTCAGCAATATTTTTTTAATGCGTAAAATATTTTTTTCTGTTATAATTTTAAACAGTTTTTTTATCAAGGAGGAACCTATTATGACGAATCATTTAATCATTCCGGAAGGGTACGTTCCGGACCTGGACCTGTATGAAACCCAGGTAGGCATTAAAACGGTGAAGGATTTCTTTCAGCAGACCCTCGCAAAACAGCTGAACCTTCTTCGTGTGTCCTCCCCCCTGTTTGTAGAACCGGACTCCGGTCTTAATGATAACCTGAATGGAGTAGAGAGACCTGTTTCTTTTGGAATTAAAGAGCAGGGCGACCGGGAGATTGAGATTGTTCACTCCCTGGCCAAATGGAAACGCTACGCCTTAAAGGAATACGGTTTCACGCATGGCAACGGACTCTATACCGATATGAATGCTATCCGTCGCGATGAAGATACAGACAACATCCACTCCATTTACGTGGATCAGTGGGATTGGGAGAAAATCATCGATAAAGAAGAGCGGACCATAGAGACTCTTCAGGAAACCGTAAAGCTGATCTACCGTGCTTTAAAGAAGACAGAAAAATATATGGCCATCCAGTATGATTACATCGAGGAGATCCTTCCTAAGGAGATCTATTTCATTACCTCCCAGGAACTGGAAGACAGATATCCTGACCTTTCCCCAAAGGACCGGGAATATGCCATCTGCAAGGAGAAAGGCGCCGTCTTCATCATGCAGATCGGTGATCTTCTGGCATCCGGCCAGAAACATGACGGACGCGCTCCGGACTATGACGACTGGGCATTAAACGGGGATATCATCGTATACTATCCCGTGTTGGACATTGCCCTGGAACTCTCCTCCATGGGAGTCAGGGTGGATGAAGATTCCTTAAGAACCCAGCTTGAGAAAGCAGGCTGCCCGGAAAGGGCCCAGCTGCCATTCCAGAAGGCTATCCTGGAGAAGAGACTGCCCTACACTATCGGTGGCGGTATCGGTCAGTCCCGCATCTGTATGTTCTTCCTGCGCAAGGCTCACATCGGCGAAATCCAGTGTTCCGTCTGGCCGGATAAAGTCCGTGAGACAGCCAAAGAACACGGAATCCATTTACTGTAATTATAAAAACAAGAAAAAAAGACTTCGGGATTCTCCTTATATACGGAAGAAAACCGAGGTCTTTTCTTATGCTTATATATCTATTTTTTGCTTTTATATCTATATTTATCTATCTGATATTACTCCCGTCCGGATTCTTCTTTTTCTTCCAGCATGGAAAGAATATACTCCAGGGACTCTGTGACGGAGGCAAAATTTTTATCCACCAGTTCTTGGTCAGACAAGCCGATTCCCAGAGAAAGTCCGGCATAGGAGAACATGGGGGTATCATTAACACCGTCTCCCACAGCGATCATCTCATCTGCCATGATCCCTGTCATCTGGGTCAGCTTCTGCAGGCCATCGTATTTTGTGAGGCCACTGGGGACGAAATCAATGCTGTCACTGTGGCGGAAGGTCTCGATTCCTTTCATCAGGTCTTCATGGTCCTCTACGTAATCCTCTATCTTCCGGAATTCTTCTTCATTTCTGGGAAATGGGGTAACCCCGACGGAGTTCGGCTGGAACCAGATATCAGGAATCATATCGCCGATATCCTCCTCTATTTGTCTAAGGGCAGATTTCACGCTCCTCTCGTAAGGAAGAGTACAATAGATCTGAGGCGGCAGATTAATTCCGAACTGGATCACTGCCCCATTCTCCCCTAACAAAATCATATCATGAATTCCCAGCTGGCGGACAAATCCACACAGATAATAAGCGGGTTTCCCGGAGCAGATGGCGATCTTCATGCCCCTGTCCGATATCTTATTAAGCAGGTCAATATTTTCCTGTGACATACCCTGACCGATGGGGGCTAACGTCCCATCCAAGTCAAACACAACCAGTCTTTTTCTCATGGATTACTACCTCTTTTTTCCTTTAATCATTTCTTGGTGATCTTAATCTTATATTTATTTGATACCTTTCCGGAACCATCCAAAGCGATGGCCCACACGGTAATCTTTTTATTCTTTCCGGCTTTTTTGGTCTTTAGGGTTCCTGTTTTGGAGATGGTGGCATACTTAGTATTGCTGACCTTCCAGAGGACTTTCCTGATAGAAGCCGCGGAAGGATTATAGGCAACTTTCATCTTCAGATTTTTGCCTGCCTTCACCTTTTTCTTAGGGGCTTTTACCTTCAGGGAAGTAATCATCTTTGCTGCTGCAGCTCCGGTATTACCGGCAAAATAAGCCACACTTTGTTTGTATCTTCTGTTTCCGGAATCACTGATTGCCGGCTGCAGAATGGAATCATAACGATATGCACCTTCAAAACCGGATGCAGCAAACACCTTATTGCCGGACACGCTCAGAGAACGGAAACCTTTCGTATCGGTACTTCCGATGCGCAATCCAAACTGCTCTCCTTTAAAGGTGTTTCCGGAGACAAGGATCTTCCTGTTATTATAAGCATCACCCGTACTGACCGTTCCCTGCAGCCTGATATGGCAGCCGGAATAATAGGCATCCGATGCGAAGGATGACCCGCTTTTCTTTCCGTAGGAGATACAGATATTGTTCCGGATAGTGGCTGTAGTGGTATTAAAGAGAGCCAGGGCTTCCGCATTCCTGGCATACAGTTTATTCCCCTCCACCACAATATTGGTATGGCAGTTTCCTCTGTATCTTGCTTTCGTAAAATTAGTACAGACCGCCCTGCAACCGGTGACCGTATTATTCAGGATCTTAACATTATGGCAGGTTGCGCCATTGTGAAGGCTCTCCGGCAGGCTGGGCGCATTGGCATCCGTAGAGGAAATATCCAGCTGAATCTGTTCTTCCGCGGATCCCTTCTTCGGAGTCCCAAGAGGGGTAATCCTGCAGTTTTTTATGGTGACATTAGAACAGGCGATAATCTCAAAGGAGTGTGCCTCATAATTGCAGTAATCCATGGTGAGACCGTCAAATGTGATGTTATTGGCAAAAGCCAATCGAAATCCTACATTATTCTCACCATTTTCATTATAAGTCTTCCAGCTGCCGCCTTTAACCGAGAAGTTCTTCAGTCGGTAATTATAATCCCCGCCCCCGAAATCACAGGGGCCGATCAGGATATTTCCGCTGCAATAAATCGTTGCGCCGGTGGCATCGATGGAAGTGTTGCTGCGGGCTACAATGGTTCGGATATCATAGATCTCTCCAGCCATCAGCTTCACGCTGATTCCCTTCTCCAGTAAGTCATTGATCAAAGAAACCTCATTAGGCGAGATTTCTCTTTCCTCTGCTCCCGCCGCCCTGATTGAAAGGGGCAGCATAAAGAATGCCAGCATTACAATCATCAGGGGGAAGGCCTTCCGTAATCGGTGTTCCTGGTTTCGTTTTCTCATGGGGGTTCTCCTTATTTTTCACCATATAAAGATGTTTCTACATTGAATTATAGTATAGAAACAAGCAAGATTCAATATCCCTGCCAGGCCAAGTTGCTGTCACTTGCTGGCAGATAGCTCTACTTTTTTGATAGAACATTATGGGAAAGAATATGGATATTATTAAATATGCCAGGGAAAAGGAGCCCTGAAATTTTGTCTATTTTTATGTGGGAGTAGCCATAGAAAAGAAAAAAGTATCTATAAAAGAACCTCATCTCCTGTTTTTTTCATCATTTATTACGCATTGATTTTTGGAAAAAGGTGGTTTATGATACAGGAAATCGGAGGTAAACTATATGATAACGCAATCCGTAAACATTAATTCATTGTCCAAGATTCAATCTCTGGTCAATATCTTAAATAGTTATCAAGGTCGTTTTGAACTCATATCCGGCGCTACCTACGTAAACGCCAAATCCATCATGGGAATCTTCAGCCTTGACATCTCCAAACCCCTTATATTAAACATTTATAATGAGGAATGCGCAGAGAGCGTAATCCGGGAAATAGCCGACTATGTGAGATAATGAAACTGGTCGGCTATTTTTTTATTTATTTACCTTCTATAGACAAAAAAGACAGATATGGTATACTTAATCATGCGGTATCTATCTCATAAGATAGTGATTATGACGA
>JBGVCE010000488.1:0-8297 GCA_045226235.1 Anaerobutyricum sp. | reverse complement strand
TCAGAGAGACAGGAAGAAGAGCAAAAAAAATGGGAATCCATGACGATCCAGGCCCATATGGCAATTTACGAAGGGCAAGGTCTTGATCGTAAATCTGCCATGAAAAGGGTTGCGAAAGATCGTGGAATCCCAAAAAGAGAAGTATATCAGACATTATTGGATGAAGAGAACTAATCCTAATCAGAAATCCTTCATCAACTGAATAATATGGATCAGTTTTTCTTTTTTCTCAGAAGGAAAATCTCTTAGAGCATTTAGTATCTCCCGGTCAAGGGCGTCATCCTTGTAATCTTGATCGATGGTCCCGGCGAGATAATCCAGGGACATACCGGTAAGCTGTGCATAATAGGTCAGCATCCGCAATGTCATTAAACTGCGGTTGTTTTCCACGTTACTGATATAACCGGGGGTCACTCCTAATGCCTTAGCCACCTGGTCCTGTGTAAGATGGTGTGCCAGACGTATCTGTTTCACTTTTTTTCCTAAATCTGAAGTCATAGAATCGCTGCCTTTCTTGCCATGTTACGAAAACAATAATTAATTATTTAACACATAGATGAGCCGAATAGTTAATACGGCATACTTATTAGATATTATATTATATTTCTTGTTATATTATATAACATATCAGCGAAAAAACAACCTTATACGAAGAAAAAAATGGAAATATTAGGTAAATTTTTCGTTATTTATTCGTACATTGTCTATTTTTTAGCAATAAACATAAAATTTGGAATCATTCAGTCTCAATCAGACTGAATTCAAATACAAAAAAAAGAGTTTGCGTTGCACAAACTCTTCTTTATGACTTACAGAAGATAATCAGGTAATGCAACACCAAAACCATGATGAACAAAACCAATATGTTCGATGGTTATTTTGTTTAATGACATGTGCATAATACGTACCTCCTATTAAGTTATTATCTATAATATAGCAAAATTAACTATTTTTGTATAGATTATTTTCCGACGTTAAAGTAAAAAAACTAGTCATTTAAAGGAAGGAAATTAGTGAATAAGATGGAGATTTTTGATATTAGAAATCCGGACGGAAGCCTGACCGGAAAAGTGAAGGAGAGGGACCTGGTACACCGGGATGGAGACCTGCACGGGACGGTTCATATATTTATCATCAGAAAGGGACCAGAAGAGCCGGAGATTCTTCTGCAGAAGAGGAGCTCCTGCAAGGATTCCTTTCCGGGCTGCTATGATATCTCATCTGCTGGCCACTTAAGTGCCGGGCAGGATTTCATGGAAGCAGCCCTTCGGGAATTGGAGGAGGAGCTGGGAATCCATGCTCAGAAAGAGGATCTTAGATTTATCGGATATCATGAAGTATATGACCGGGAGACATTCTATGGAAAACCCTTCGTAAATCATGAGATCAGTGCGGTCTACATCTATGAGAAAGAGGTGGATACGGCGACATTAACCCTCCAGGAGGAGGAAGTGGAATCAGTACGCTGGCTTCCGTTTTCATGCTGCAAAGAGAAGGCAGCTTCCGGGGATAAAGGCTACTGTCTCTTCGAAAGTGAACTGGAGATGCTGGAGCCGTATATTTTCTTTTAATCCATGACATCAACAAAAAAGAGCGCCGCAGTTGTCACTGCGACGCTTGTTTACTATATAAATATCAGAAAATAATCTCGTCCAGGGAATCCAGACATGCAGCATGCTCAAATACTTCATCCTTGCCCATAGTCAAGCTCTCGGCGATGATCCGAACCATCTCCGGGAAGTGGGGATCCATCTGATCCAAAGTAGGATACTTAAGGAAAAGGTGAAGAAGCTTCTTAATCCACTCCATCCCCCGGTATTTGAAGATCTGATTGGTCAGGATATCTTCCACCTGATAAGGAAGAATCTGCAGCCAGATACTGATGCGGGACAAAAGGTGCATGGTGAAGTAGATCTGACGGGATTCACCGTATTCTGCGGTATTAATATAATGTTCCGCATAGTACATCATATTCTTTAAGGTCTCTTCTTCCATGATCTTGATCTTCCTTGGAGTGGGATCAAATTTCAGCCGGACTCCATGGCGATGCTTCAGGTAGGCGCCGTAACCCCGACGCTCTGCATGGTACTCGGACCAGTGCTGGAAGAGAGCTGTCTCACGGTTCCGGAAAAGTTCCCGGTAAGAACTGAGATTATGAATCCGGGCATAATCCTTATAATCCACATAATGGGTGAGCTCGTGGAACATCAGACGATATAACTCTGCCTCATCTACCCTCTTCAGGTAAGGTCTCTTGAAGATCAGGGTAAAGGGTTCGTCCATGGTCTTAGGATATTTCATGCATGCAGCCACATGAGCCCAGTTGGCCCTGGCCTTGGCCTCATCCAGAACACGGAGATCATTTTCCGTGAAACCATAGTTCTTCTGGCAGGTATACATATCATCCGTGGTGATTACCTGAAGATCATGATCGTCGATCTTAAAGTAATTCATATATGAAGTTTTGATCTTATTCAGTCTTAATTCTATCTGATCTGCCATAACTTCTTCTCCCTTATATGGGCCCACTACATCTATTATCCTTATCTTATCACAGATCCTACTCTTAGTCAAAAAACGATTCCTATCATTTTTTGGTTAATTCCAGCCGGAATATTCCTGTGAGCTTCCCAAATACACTGAATTATAAGACAAAATATTTCCCTGCATCCTTTTTGACAGAATTCTTAAGCCGGTTACTGTGGGAGACAGCATGGATAAAGTCCTCCACCTGCAGGACCTCTCTGGAGGCGAGAGCTGCATAGGAAAATGCCATCTCCAGCAGAGAGAGAGGCAATTCCGGCCATCTGGTTTTCAGATCATCCGGCTGATTGTCAGGTGAGGAGATTTCCAACAAAATGTTTAGAAGTCTTATGGTATCTTCCCGGGAGAAAGGATTTGTCACCTTTGTGGCATGGGATATGGGAGGAATGGACCCTTCCATGATTTCCAGGCAGAGCTCTTTCCCGGGCTCCTCCACCAGAATGGGATAAAAACGGCGGGAGAGAGCCTGGTCATATTTGATAAACCGATGATATTCCCGGGAGGTGGTGGCTCCTATTATCTTGATATCACCCCGGTCGATATAGGGCTTAAGCATATTTGCGATATCATTGTTGGAACTCTCCGTGGAACCGGCACCCACGATGGTATGGATTTCGTCGATAAATAAGATTACATCGGGATTTTTATCCAGCTCCTCCATGAGTTTTTTCATCCGTTCTTCCATCTCACCCACATATTTGGTGCCGCTGAGCAGGGAGGTGGTGGTTAGTTTAAAGATCTTCTTTTCTTTCAGAAGAGAAGGTGCTTTTCCCTGCTGTAGTGCATAGGCCAGCCCTTCCACCACGGAGGTTTTACCCACACCGGCTTCCCCTAAAAGGATGGGGGATTTCTTGGGGGAAATGAGAATGAGTGCCAGATCTTCGATCTCCTGATCCCTTCCTATGGCCGGATTGGTCAGGTATGTTCGGGTATTCATGTTATAAGCATAGTGATTCAGAAAGTCACTCTTAATCTCCTGGGAAGGTAAGCCCACAGATGTATCCTTGCGCAAAACTCCAGGAGAAGGATATTCTTCCAGATAAAGGGTTCGTTCTGCCAGCAGGTCCGGCAGATATTCCAGGGTCCAGAGATCACTGCGGGAAGATGACCGGAAATACTCCTGCTCCTTTTCCAGATAGGAATCCAATTCTTTTAAAGAGGACTCTGCATTGGTAAACAAAGCAAGGGTCGATAACAGAAGCTGTCGGATTACTCTCTCATCCTCCATAGGAAGGCTCCGGTAGAAGGGTCCTTGGTCTGCTATGGCGGAGATCAGAGGAAGGCGTTCTTCGGGCGATTTAATCATAATGCCGTAAAAATCTTTCAGAGTCTGGCGCATAATACCTGTATCCCGGAAGGTGGATTTCATGCCTGTTAATGTCTGAAAATAGCAGGAATAGTAAGGTGTTTTCAAGATATCCAGTATACTCAGACTATCCGCCAGGTAGCTGTCCTCACAGTAACCGGGCAGTGACTGTTCCAGATTTTTCAGACGGACGCAGTCGGTAAAATAACTTCGGTACAAAGATGTCTCCTCAGGAAAAGATATGCGGTCCCGGTTGTGAATCAGATTCTCCAGAAAGAGCAAATACAGCTCATCATCTCCGAATTCCTCCACGCTGGAGGGGGAGAGAAAGGCGGAACGAAGGGCGGCCATCTCCGGGGAGAGGGGGTTATCCGCCTGAAGAAAAAGAGCGTGGGCTCTGGACAGGGTTTCTTTTATCGATGTTTTCATAAGGTTGCTGGTCATGTTCCTCTGGCCTCCTTTATTGGTTCTGACACCATGATAATAGCAAAGGTGTTTACGATTTGTATACACAAATTATTCAAAAAGTTAAAAAAATTGTAATATTTACTTGCGAGAATCCTTTGAATTGGGTATTATAAAGGAACAACGACATAACGAGAGTCTTGAATATTTTGGGTATATAGAAATGAAAAACAGCCGAATCATGATATTGAGCAGACTGGAATCCACTTGTAAGGAGATGGCGTCTTATTTCCGTGAAAGAGCTTACAGTGTAATCTGGTGTACGGAGTATGACGATGCAGTCCGGATGATGTCCAACGAGAAGCACAGGCCGGATCTGTTCATCTTTGACCTGTCTGTTCCGGCAGGATCGGAATATGATGTGATGCGCAGTGCCAAACTCCATCCCGATATCAGAACCGTCGTTCTTGCGGAGGATGATCATCTGGAGAGCCAGCTCTATGCCTACTCGTTACAGATAGATGACTATATGGTAAAACCTGTACCGATGGAACTGCTGGAAGCACATATCGGTGCTATCCTGCGCAGGGATGTGAAGATGAATACATCAGTGAAAACCGTGGGAGCCCTGACGGTGGACTATGAGAGCAACCGGATCTACCTGGCAGGGGAACCCATGACTCTCACTGCCAAAGAATTCTATCTGCTGGATTATTTTATCCATCACCGCGGTGTGATTCTGTCCAGGGATAAGATCCTGGATTCTGTGTGGGGGTATGATTACGTTGGAGGATACCGCAGTGTGGATACCCTGGTGAAGAAGCTCCGGGCTAAACTTACCAAGGATCATCCATATATAAGGACGGTGTATGGCGTCGGATATTGTTTTGATATATAACTCATTTACCAGCGATTGATATATTTGGGAAAAACACACAGGAGGAGGAACGTATGAAACGATGCAAGAAACTGGTAGGTTTATTTCTTGTTCTTCTGATGGTCGTCTCTCTGATTCCGAAGATGGAGGCCAAGGCCGCATCTACGGTGAAGATCGTGTACAAGGGAAAGACGACAAGCTATGGGAAGAAAAAGACATACATCTATCTCAACGGCAAGAAGAAGGGAATCACCAAGATTCCGACATTTATGAAGCAAGGGTGTTATGTAGGACCTGCATCCACCGTGTACAAATCATCCGGTATGGGGGTTGTCTACAAGGATGTGGGACATAAAACCCTGACTCTGACCCGAGGTGACCATGAGGTAAAGATGACCAACGGAAGTGTCAAGGCCCTGGTGGACGGTGAGGAGGTAATCTGGGATACCGCTCCCATCTGGGCCAAGTACAAGAGCAGCGGAAAGAAACGCTGGATCGTACCGCTCAAAGATGTTTCCCTTGCTCTGGGATTGAATTATGTGGTGAAAAACAGGGTGGTATATATCAGCTCAGGCAACCAGGCCAGCACACCTTCCAGCACTTCCAAGGTGGTAGTGGTACTGGATGCAGGACACGGGGGAGACGATTCCGGTGCGACAGGAAATGGTAACTTTGAGAAGACCATGACCTTAAAAATCGTCAACGGAGCGAAGAAATACTTTGATAAGGATACCAGATTCAAGGTGTACTACACCAGGACCACAGATAAGACCCTTACTCTGGAAGACCGTTACAGCCTGGCAAATAAGGTGGATGCAGACATTTTCATCAGTGTCCACATCAACTCTTATAAGTCTACTTCCACAGGTACAGAAACCCTGTACAGCAAGGATAGAAACGGCATCACCCAGAAGGGAAATATCACATCCTACCAGCTGGCGACCGCCATGCAGAAAGGTGCCTGTGCTGCTACAGGATTTGAAAACAGAGGACTGGTGAACCGCCCGAAACTCTATGTTTTAAAATATACCAAGATGCCGGCCTGCCTGATTGAGTATGGGTTTATCTCCAACCGTAGCGAGTGTATTAAGATGAATGCCAACATGGCAAACTACGGCAAAGCTCTATATCAGAGCATCGTTGATTTTATGAAGGCCAAGAAGAGAATCTGATTATCATTGAATAATGAGGAGACTGACTCCCATGGAAATGATCTTCCATGGGAGTTTTTTTGATGGAAATTAAGACAATAATTGGAATAAAATGTGAAAAACCACAAAATATAGTATGGGAGCATATTGCGATGCACTATTCCTCGTGCTAGAATAAAAATGGATAATAATACCCCAACCGATGAGAGGGCTTAAATAAGAGCTCTGGTGAAAAGTAATCTATTGATCCTGATAAGACATGTCGAATTACAAAAAGGAGATTGCCAGGATGAATATAATAAAAAGAAGCGGAATGGAAGTTGAATTCGATGCCCGCAAGATTGCGGATGCTGTGAAGAAGGCCAACCTCTCCGTCGATGAGAAGGAGAGAATGACTCCGGAACAGATCGATGATATCGTAAGGAATGTGGAGAACACCTGCGTGGGCATGGGGCGGGCTCTAAGTGTGGAAGAGATCCAGGACCTGGTGGAAAACCAGATCATGAACCAGAAAGCCTTCCACGTGGCGAGAAACTATATTACCTACCGATACAAAAGAGCCCTGGTACGCAAAGCCAACACCACAGACAAACAGATTCTAAGCCTGCTTGATTTCAATAACGAAGAAGTCATCCAGGAGAATTCCAATAAAAATCCCACGGTAAACAGTATACAAAGAGATTATGTAGCCGGAGAGGTAAGCAAGGATATCACCAGGCGCTTCCTCCTGCCGGAAAACATATGGGATGCCCATGAAAAAGGAATCATCCATTTTCATGATACAGATTATTTTGCCCACCATATGCATAACTGCTGCCTGGTGAACCTGGAAGATATGCTGACTAACGGCACCGTCTTAAGTGATGTGGGGATCGATCAGCCCAAGAGTTTTACCACAGCCTGTAACATTGCCACACAGATTGTGGCCCAGATAGCCAGCTCCCAGTACGGCGGACAAAGTATCACCCTGTCCCACCTGGTACCTTTTGTACAGATCAGCAGGGAGAAACTCCGGAAAAATGTGAAGGAGGAATTCGAGGCAGCGGGACTCCCTCTTGATGAGGATAAGATTAACAAGATTACAGAGATGCGTGTGCGTCGGGAAGTGAAGCAGGGAGTCCAGATGATCCAATATCAGGTGATCACTCTTATGACCACCAACGGACAGGCTCCTTTCGTAACAGTGTATATGTATCTGGATGAGGTGGAAGAAGGGCAGGCAAGAGACGACCTGGCCCTGATCATCGAGGAGATGCTAAACCAGAGAATCCTGGGTGTGAAAAATGAAAAGGGTGTCTACATCACCCCCGCCTTCCCCAAGCTGATCTATGTGCTGGAGGAAGACAATGTGCATGAGGACAGCAGATATTACTATCTGACCAGACTGGCAGCCAAATGTACAGCCAAGAGGATGGTTCCGGATTACATTTCCGAGAAGCTTATGTTCGAGCTAAAAGGAGACTGCTATCCCTGCATGGGCTGCCGGTCTTTCCTGACACCGGACCGGTCCGAAGGAGGCTTTGGTAATGTAGCGAAAGCCGGAAACTATGTGCCGGGGAAACATAAGTATTACGGCCGCTTTAATCAGGGAGTTGTCACTCTTAACCTGGTGGATGTGGCCTGCTCCTCGGGAGGAAATGTGGGTGCTTTCTGGGAGATTCTGGATGAAAGATTGGAACTGTGCCATGAAGCCCTGATGTACCGTCATAAACGGCTTCTGGGAACCCGTTCCGATGTGGCGCCCATCCTGTGGCAAAACGGAGCCCTGGCCCGTCTCGCAAAAGGAGAAACCATAGACAAACTTCTCTATGGCGGGTATTCCACTATCTCACTGGGATATGCGGGTCTCTGTGAATGTACAAAATACATGACCGGGGAAAGCCATACCGAGAAAAAAGGAAAAGTATTTGCCCTGGCCCTTATGAGATATCTGAATGATGCCTGTAAGAAGTGGAGGGATGAAAGTGATATTGACTTCAGCCTTTACGGTACCCCTATTGAGACTACCACTTAT
>JBGVCE010000487.1:0-3015 GCA_045226235.1 Anaerobutyricum sp. | reverse complement strand
GCGAAAGACAAGACCGTCACCGGCTATCAGGTAATGCTTTCTATGAATAAGAATTTTAAGAAATTCTCAGTTTCCAGAAACTTCAAGGCCAAAGTGACAAAGCAGAAGATCACCAGTTTGAAGAGCAAGATCTGGTACGTCAGAATGCGTGCTTACAAAACCGTAGGCGGAAAACCGGTTTACGGTGTATGGAGCAATGTAAAGAGAGTTAAAATCAGATGACAGATTCATGAAAGATCCAGGGGGGAGCATAATGTGCTCCCCTCTTAATTCATTGAAAACCGTCCCCGCTAAACACACTTTTTTCACAGAATGAATATATTTTGTTCAAAATCATCCTGTAAAGTACTTCTCAAAGCAACTGATAAAACCAAAGAGAATTAACTCTTTTAAAGTTTGAATAGAATAGAAAGGATGGTTTTTATGAGAAAGAAATATGTAGCCTTAGCGATGGGAATCGCTTTAAGTACATCATTATTTACAGGGTGTATGAACACTTCAACAGATAGCCAGTCCTCGACAGAAGCAGTATCTGAGAGTACGGTATATGGACAGATCAAATCCATCTCTGATGATGGGACGATTACATTAGAGTTGGGTACAATGAAGGAAAAACCGGAGAAGCCCGACGATAATAGTCAATCAGGCACCAATAATCAGACAGACACTGCCAACCAATCAGACGATAGCAATCAGCCAGATACTAACAGTCAATCAGACAGCCAGTCAGATTCCGGTGCCCGGCCGGGACAAAGGCCAGGCGGAGAGGGATTTTCCATGCTGGATCTGACCGGTGAAACCATGGAGATTACAGTGACGAATGATACTACGATTACTCAGGAATCCATGGGAGGCCCTGGCGGGAACGGACAGCAGCCACCTAGTGGCGGTCCAAACGGCCAGGCACCGGATTCAGAACCTTCTGTTGACCAGGATCAACAGAATGCTGCGCCTCCGGATATGAATACTTCAGATGAACAGTCCCAGGATTCTCAGAACTCTGACAATCAATCAGCCGACACGCTCACAATCAGTGATCTCTCCGAAGGCGATACCATCTCTGTGGAGACGGACGATCAGGGGAATGTAACCGAGATCACAGTGATGGGTGGCCACATGGGACAGGGCGGACCGGGAAACAACAGCCAGAATGGTGGTCCCGGCAATCAGGCCCAGGGTGTGGACAGCTACACTGCAGTGACAGAATATACTGAAGATACTGAGACAGATGGCCAGACCTACGAATCTACAGGCACGGATGAAAATGCTGTACTTGTATCCAGTGGGGCCACAGTTACTTTAGATAACGCAACCGTTACAAGACAATCCTCCGACAGTACCGGCGGTGATAACTCCAGCTTCTACGGAGTCGGAGCAGCGGTTCTCACTACGAATGGTACAACCACTATCAACAAAGCTCAGATTACCACAGATACTAAAGGCGGTGCAGGGGTATTTGCTTACGGTGATGGTGTGGTATATGTCAATGACAGTGAGATAACCACCAGCCAGGATACTTCAGGTGGTATCCACGTGGCCGGAGGCGGTACTCTGTATGCCAGTAATCTCAAAGTGGAAACCAACGGCGAATCCTCGGCGGCCATCCGCAGTGACCGCGGTGGCGGCACTATGACGGTGGATGGCGGCACCTATACTTCCAACGGTACCGGTTCACCTGCAGTTTACACCACGGCGGATATCACAGTGAAAAATGCCACCTTGACTGCAACCAATTCCGAGGCTGTCTGTATCGAAGGCAAGAACAGCCTGACTCTTACCGATGTGGATCTGACAGGAAATATGCCGGAAAATGAGCAGAATGACTGCACATGGAACGTGATCCTTTACCAGAGCATGTCCGGGGATTCCGAGGAAGGAAACTCCACATTTACCATGACAGGTGGAAGCCTGACTGCCCAGAACGGAGGTATGTTCTACACTACCAACACGGAATCCACCTTTAATCTGGAAAATGTAGACATTGACTACGCAGATGAGAATGATTTCTTCCTGAAAGTAACCGGCAACAGTAATGCCAGAGGCTGGGGATCCACAGGAGAAAATGGAGCGAAGTGTACATTTTCAGCTACAGATCAGATGATGGAGGGAGATATCATCTGGGACTCCATCAGTACCCTTGATTTCACGATGAATGGCAAATCCACTCTGACCGGTGCTATCCTGGATGACGAGTCCAACGCAGGAAATGGCGGGGACGGTTACTGTAATCTTACCATCAGCGAAGATTCCACCTGGATTGTTACCGGGGACAGCACATTAACGAGCCTCACGAATAAAGGAGCCATCGTAGATGCCAATGGCAACACTGTTACCATCCTGGGTACGGATGGAACTACTTACGTCAAGGGAACCAGCAGCTATACGATTACCGTGAACTCCTACGAGAGATGAGAAAAAATTTCCAAATGTGCATAATTAAGGTCTGAAATAGCATAATCAATATTGAAAAAATTTTCACATATTGATAGAATCTATATATATAGTATGATTTTCAGACCGCTGGTATTCTATATGGGGGTAAGGAATGCCAGTTTGTTTATAGTCAGGAATAAGACCGTCGCATTAGTGGCGGTCTTATTATATGAGCCGGAAATCATCCTTCCTTCATCATGTCCCGAAATCCATCTTATCTTCCCTTGCATCCAAAGATTATGTATTTTATAATAGATATATATTTAAACTGATGAAAAGAAGCAATTCTTTATATATTAATATATGAGGTAAAACAGGAGGTTGCCGTGGCAAAATCAGTTGACATAATCCATATGGAATTTGATAGAGCGGTGAAACAGGCAGATAAGCTGGATCAGCTTGCACAGAAATACAGAAAGCTGGCAAACGATAATTTCGCCGGTTGTATTTCCCGGATTAAAACTGAGTGGAAAAGTGATACCTCCACCAAGTTTTGTAAAAAAGGCAAGAATCTCCAGGATCAGATGATAAAGCGTACTCAGGAACTGGAGAAGGGTGCCAAAACCATTCGGAAGATTGCAA
>JBGVCE010000486.1:0-3151 GCA_045226235.1 Anaerobutyricum sp. | reverse complement strand
TGTATAAGAAGCTCTGCACAAGAAGCCCTGTATAAGAAACTCTGCATAAAAGGTCCTGCATAAGAGCTGGCCTGTATAAGAGGTAATAAAATGCGGCAGCGCCTGTGGCAAAACTGATTGTCACAGGCGCTGAAAATGTTTTTGAGGTTATTCAGTCTCCGCTGTTCTGGTGGGCAAAGATTTTCATAACCAGGTTTCCATTCGGATCTCTGAAATTCAGCCAGCTGCCGTCTCTGAAGACCAGGACCGGAAAGTCCCTGGCCACAAGAGTATCTTCCGATGACTGGTAAGTCAGTTCACCTGTATCTGTTTGGATTACGAGGATCTTTCCGCCCATTCCAAATACTACATATTCCTGATTAATGGAACTGTATTCTCCCAGTGACTCATACATGGGAAGATTCGAATAAGTGTCTGAACTGCAGAGCAGGTCTCCGTAACGAAACAGTTCATAATCCTTACTGTTATAGTCTGAGTACATAATGACACCTTTGGCGATCATTTTGCCCTGGTTAGTAATCGAGCCCTTTTCGTGATAGGGTATCTCAAAATGAATGCTGGCGTCCGGATTTTCTACGACTATATTACCGCTCGCAATATCACGATAACCATAGCAGTCCATGCCAAAGCAGTATTCATAGGGCGTACCGTCATGAGCCTTCAGGGGGGCCAGGCTGTCGGTCAGGATCGATAATCCGTATTCACCATTAGTCTGGAAGGCATAGTCCCCTTCTTTATTGCACAGGATCTCATTTACCTTTTCCTTTCCCGGGATTAGGAAATCGCCTGTTTCTATATCGTAAATCCAGGATCCTGTTGTATCGTCTTCTACTATAACAATACTTAAAAGTCCCTTTGTATTTGTACAACCGGATACATAATAGGTGAGATCCTCCCAGTTCTCAAACTCAGACTGCAGGTACTCGGGCTTGAAAAGAAGCTCTCCATCCAGGGTATATACACAGTCCTCGCCTGTTTCCGAAACCAGTATCACGGTATTTTTGTGGGGGCCGGAATGGACCCGGCTCTGTTCCGGATCCTCCACATCCACATGGCCTGAGACCTCTTTTCCACCCTTTTGAATGGAATATCCGGTATCATCTTTAATCCAGTAATATTCACCTGCACAAAAGAAATCATTTTCTATCTGCAGGATTTCGGATCCGTTATAGATCCTGGTTGGCTGCCCGCTTTGGCGGCATTCGTAATCTCCGTTAGAATTCCGGTTTATAAAGATATCATCAGGTTCGAAAATCCACTTTTCCTTCCCGATATCATACAGACATTTTTTGCCCGTAGTGTTGTCCATCAGAATCAGAGGGTCATTGATGGACCAGAGCACGAGATCTTTCTTTCCGGTTAGTGAATATCCTTCAAGAATATCTCTCTGTGTCATGTCTGCGTTCATGATATAGACATCAGGAGAATTGAACCAGGAAGTTCCGTTCAGGAGGATCACCTGGTCCTCCCTCAGATCATAGGAAGTTTCGCCCTTTTCTGTCATCACCAGAGCTTCAGCCTCTCTTACTGCAGAGGAATTATCCAGGACCGGGACATAGCCTGTTTCCGCGATCAGTTCCTGCCCCCCCTCACTGGTCAGCCAGTCAAACAGAAGGCGGGCGGGGCTGTCCTCCGGCTCATCATCGCGGATCACGGCATAGAAGTCATTGACATAGGGATAGGAACCATCCTGGATCGTGCTGTTGGAGGGCATGATTCCGTCAACCGGGTATAATAGAGAGAACAGAATGTTCATGAAATGAAGTGCAGGGCAGTGTGGAGTGGGAACATTCTTTTTTATAATTATAATGGGAATTCTGCAGAATTGGAACGACATTTCCGCAAAAGGGGTGAAGTGCATTTGACGCTACAGGCAGGATCACATTCTCGAATAAGATAAAAAGATCAATTGATATCTGATAAAAGGGTCATAAAAAGCCCTTCGCAACAGTTCTGGCTTACACGGCATCAGCCTGCCAGTCAGCGCCATTGCGAAGGGCTTTTTAACATAAAGGGGGGAGGAGTATGAAATCTATCGTTTGCTTTATCGCTTATTTCCTGTTCACAGTTGTTATCATACACCATGAATCTAAAACCATGATTTCCAATTTATTAAAAAAAGATAACAATTCCAAAAACTGTGAAGAAAGCCTGCTTTCTCCCCCGGGAAACGATCGGATCTTTTGTGTGCTGGTGTTACTGCGGGTCTCTGTGGCGGAGCTTAATTATGGAGAGCTTCTGTTGCGGAGGCTTTGTTGCGGAGCCTCTGCTGCGGAGGATAAACAGGGCTTCCCGATAACCTTTGTGGATGAGATAAACTATGATAAAATAGTAAGGCTTTCATTTTTGCAGTTAAAAAAATACTTATAATTTTTGAGAAAATCCAGAGGCCGCTATTCTTGAAGCAGGGCTGGATTTTCAGGAGAAGGCTGTATGAAGACAATTAGAGTTGTTGCGGCTATTATCAGATCAAAAGATGAAAAGCAGGAGCCTGTCGTATTTGCAACCCAGCGGGGATATGGCAGCTACAAGGACTGGTGGGAATTTCCCGGCGGAAAGATCGAGCCGGGAGAAACACCGGAGGAGGCTCTGGTGCGGGAGATCCGCGAAGAGCTTTCTGCAGATATTTCCGTGGGGGAGTATCTCACTACCGTAGAATATGACTATCCGGAATTTCACTTATCAATGGCATGCTACTGGTGCAGCATTAAGGAAGGACGCTTGATCCTGCTGGAACATGAAGCGGCCAGGTGGCTTCCGCTTAACGATCTGCGCCAGGTGAACTGGCTCCCGGCCGATATTTTAGTGATTGAAAAAATTGAGGAGACAAAGAGACTCTTCCGCAGCAGTCAGTGACTTTTTTCTTCAGGAATCACTAATTCCGGGAAAGATATCCGCAAAATACTACTGTCTGCGGAAGAACCTTTTTTTGATTTTTTATCTGAGTCCTCTTACCTCAAAAACCGGTGCCGTACGTTCATTTTCATGGGCAACGATGATGTTTTCACCGCAGGCCATCCGCATCAGGATGCCGGCGAATTTACCGTTATAAACATACAGGCCGGGCATGTTGATGTAGGGGTGCCATTTGCCGTCTCCCCAGGCGAAGTCAATGTTGTCGGTAAGATACTGTTCGCAGTATTGCTGGCAG
>JBGVCE010000485.1:0-2403 GCA_045226235.1 Anaerobutyricum sp. | reverse complement strand
AAATTACTCTTTAGCAAAATTATTTTCTTTCTGAATTCTTACAAATGTCAAGAAATTACTGAAAAGGAACTCATAATTATATTCGAACAATTCCGGGTCCAGTATCTCATGATCGATGGTGTGATATAATACGAATTCTATGAATGCATTTGTAAAATAGGATGCAGCAAAATCTATCTTTTCCTTCCTCATGTTCCACACAGAAGAATCCAATGACCGGTCTATCAGATAGCGGATTTTCCTCTCCATCAGGGGATAAAGGTTCTCCTTCACCATATCCTTTCCTATCTCTCCAACCAGCCTTTTATAGACTCCCCGGTCCTTATCAATAGCAAAGATCAGCTCCTTCACCCAGATTTCAAAATCTTCTACCTCAGATAAGGGATTGATGATCTCCTTAAGCAGGATCCAGTTCACGATATCGAATTTATCACGAAAATGATAATAGAAATTCTCTCTTGTCATCCCGCATTCACCGGATATGTCATTGATGGTGATCTTGTGAAAAGATTTCTTAACAGTAAGAGTCTTGAGAGCCTGGGCGATTCTTTCCTTTGTATTACTGCCTTGATTCAACATCTTTTCTCCTTACCACAAACTCTTTTTCACGTTCCCGATCAGCCTGGCTTCTGCCTCCAGATAGGCCTCATCCACCCTCCTGATCTGTTCTTCTGTCAGACCATTATTCCGGCTGAAACTCTGCCAGGATGACATAACCAGTAACAGGTCCGTCATAGATTCACAATTCTTCATTCTGTTTTCAAAACGATCAAGCTCCTTATCCATAACTTCCTCCTCCTTATACTCCCTCTATATTGCTTACAGCAAATACTTCTCCGCTTCCTTCAGGGAAAGTTTCTTCTTTCTGGCAATGCTGCACAGGTCCTCATATTCCGCTTTTTCCTTCACGATATCCTTAGAGAAAGACTTTTTGATCCGGATTTCTCCTGCCTCTGTCTGTCTGCTTGAAAAAGAACGGGAAAGAACCCGGCGTTCCATCTTTTCATATCGCACACCAAGAGTTGTGGTATAGCGCAGAAAAGCATCGATACAGTTTTCTTTATCTTCTTCCCTGCATATACAGGACAGCTGAACACCCGGCCGATTCTTTTTCATCTGAATCGGGGTGACATATACATCCAAAGCCCCGCATTCCCAGATCATCTCCTGGGCAAATCCTATGGCTTCCCCTGTCATATCATCCAGATTGGCATGAACCAGGAAAACAGTATCCTCTTCTCCCTCCTGGGAATATCCGAGATAGGCAGCCGGATAATCCGGCAGATGTCCCTTTCTGTCTTTCCCGTAGGAAATATCTGTTACAGTCATAAGACGCATAGCATCGAACCGGTCAACATAATATTTAAGGATAGCTGCCGCCTCCATGGTACATAATTCCCCCATGCGGCTTCCGGCAAATACCGGTACCCCCCTCAGCAGAGTTGCCGTGGCGGGAGATGGTACCATAACGGTCCTGTCCTCCCTAACCAATGGTCCCTTACCCAGGCATATAGGGGATGAATATATCTTATCCGGTTTCAGCTCATCCATGAGAACGCAGGTACATGCCAGGATAGGTAAGACTTCACAGTCTATGGTCTTGTTTTCAGATGCTTCTGACAAAGCCCGCATGATATGCACAAGGTCTTCTTTCACAGCTTTGGAAAGCAGAAGGGAGCCTATGATCTCCGATAAATCTGCTTCCCTCCATTCTTCACCTGTATCTTCAGGATCAACAGAAAGCATAAGCCCGGCGGATTCCTTCTCCTCATAAGAAAACCGGATTCCCTTCAAACCCATATTATTTAGTTTTCCAATCACCGATTCCCTGTTTTTGGCCAATCCCAGCAATGCTGAGGCAATCCTTTGTGCATCAGCTCCCAGGCTGCAATCCAGATACAATATCCTCATTGTTTCTTATCACCTTATACTATATCCTGCAATTCATTATCGCTTGTCTCATCTTACCATGGAATGGAGAAAATATCTATAAATCTTTCTCCCCCAGACGAATCTTCTCTATAATCCCGGCAAGTTCTTCCGGGGCATAATCCAGGAGATAATTTTTGCCTTTGTCTCTGCGTTCCAGGTTGGTCTTCCGTATGATTTTTTCCACCCTGTCGATCTCGGCATAGAAATCCTCGGCAGAGATACGCTGTGCACCCTGTCCCATGACAATTACCTGCTCCAGGGAATCTGAAGTGGCTACCCTTACCTGGTATTTTCTGGCGATCTCATGGGTTGTCTTCTCAATATACTGGTCAGCGGTCTCTTTCTCTTTTGTAAATACCACATGGATATTGTGATAGCGGAAGATTTCTCCTCGGTTCCCCTCTACTTTATAAGCATCAAAGACGAGGATCAGGATATCCCCGATAAAACCCTGATAATTACTTAAGATAT
>JBGVCE010000484.1:0-2318 GCA_045226235.1 Anaerobutyricum sp. | reverse complement strand
CCCAAGCCGCCGGAACATCATTCCACACATCATCCACAGGGGGATGGGAGAAAAATGTGGAAAAATGAATCCGAAGAAATACACTTTTCCACACAGGCTTATCCACATATAGTGAATCAATGACAAATTATGTCGGAGGGTTTAACTTCTTTATTATAATGTTAAGACTGGAACGCAGTCCCTCGTCCGTCTCCATGGCATTGCTGATCTTCTCGGCACCATGCATAATGGTGGTATGGTCCCTGTTGCCCATCCACTGTCCGATTCTCTGCAGGGATACATCGGTATATTTCCGGCAGAGGTACATGCAGATCTGTCTAGGGTTTGCAATCTCTTTGTTCTTCTTCTTGGAAAGGATATCCGCCACAGTGATGTTAAAATGCTCAGAGACGATATCCATGATCAGCTCAGGTGTAATCTCCCTCTGGCTTTCGATGGTATCCTTCAGGGCATGCTCCGCCAGCTCCAGGGTGACGGGCTTATTCTCCAGCTTTCCGAAGGCGCAGACCTTGGTGAGCGCACCTTCCAGCTCACGGATGTTGGAATTGATATTGCTGGCTACAAACTGCATGACTTCCTCGGATACATCCAGGTGTTCCAGCTCTGCTCTCTTCTTCAGGATAGCCATCTTGGTCTCATAATCCGGGGGCTGGATGTCTGCAGTCATACCCCACTCAAAACGGGAACGGAGTCTCTCCTCCAAAGTAGAAATCTCACGGGGATGCTTATCCGAGGAGATAACGATCTGCTTGTGAGCATCATACAGCTCATTAAAGGTATGGAAGAACTCCTCCTGGGTACTCTCCTTCCCGATCAGAAACTGGATATCATCGATGAGAAGAACATCGATGTTGCGGTACTTGTCACGGAATTCCTGGTTTTTGTTCTTATTTAAAGATTCGATCAACTCATTGGTAAAAGTCTCTGAGGTAACATAAAGCACCTTCAGGTCTCTTCTGGTGGCCATGATATGGTGGGCGATGGAATGCATCAGATGAGTCTTTCCCAACCCGGCTCCTCCATAAAGAAACAAGGGATTGTAAGAAACACCCGGAGATTCTGCCACTGCCACGGAAACCGCGTGGGCCATCTTGTTGGTGGGCCCTACCACGAAGGTATCAAAGGTATAGGACCATTTCGGGCTTCCCAGACTGTTATGTGAAATGGAGTGATCCGGAACAGGGTCTCCCGGCTGTTCCATGGTGTCCGTGAAATAGATGTTGAACTTATTTCCGGTCACCTGCTCGATTGCGATGGAGAGGTAGATATCATAAAACTTGTGCTTGATAAAATCGATGCCGCGGGCTCCCCCTACCACATAGAAAGTGAGATTGTCCCCTTCGATGGAGGAAATCTCAAGAGGTTCGATAAACGTGGAGGCAGCCACCTGGGAAATCTCATGCTCACGGACAAGAATATTTATGATTTCAGACCATTTTGACTTAATTAATTCTTTCATAACAACGCTCCATTTCTAATTTCGCATAGTATCTCAGTGTAAGTTATAGTGTATAACATAACAAGATTTTTTTCAATATTTGAATGTGGAGAAAAAAGAAAAAGGAGGTGGAATAAAATGTGGATATAAGACAAGAATTATTAAAAATTCAAGAAATCAACAGGGTGTGGATAACCGTAAATGAATTATCTACGAAATAAAAGCCTTTAAAAATGCATAAAAAAATCGAAAAAAATGGGTATTAGACCTAATAACATGAAAGTTATTCACAACTTATGCACAATATGTGGATAACTATAGGATAAAGTGTGTTTTTCCCCGAAAAATACGGAAATATGTGTATAAGCAAGTAAAATAGCCATCTTTTTTTAAAAAGACAGCAATTTTACTTGACTTGCCCCCTATTTTTACATATAATGGGTGTGATGTTTTCAACAGAAAAGTTTGGAAAAGGAGGTGGCTTTCGGATGAAAATGACATATCAGCCAAAGAAAAGACAGAGAGCGAAAGTTCATGGATTCAGAAAAAGAATGCATACAGCTAATGGCAGAAAAGTTCTCTCTAGAAGAAGAGCAAAAGGAAGAAATAAATTGACAGCTTAGGCCGCAGGGATGTGGCCTTTTCTTTTCTCATTTGCAATGATCCGGACCCGGATGGAGAGAGGAAACGGTATCATTACTCTATATATGAAGGAAAGTGAGAAAGAGAGTGGGTAGATTTCAGTCTTTGAAAAATAATAGGGATTTCCAGAGGGTCTACCGCCAGGGAAGATCCAGGGCGAACCGTACCTTTGTCATGTATCTTCTTGAGAATGACAGGGAGGAGAATCGCGTAGGGATATCCGTAAGTAAAAAAATTG
>JBGVCE010000483.1:0-2576 GCA_045226235.1 Anaerobutyricum sp. | reverse complement strand
AGTAAGACATCCTTTGGTGCAGAAGATCGTCACAGCATACGATGAGTATGAGAAAAGTCAGCAGGACAAAGACAAGGCAAAACGAAGAAGCTACAACAAGAAGAAATAAATAAGGAGCCAGATTATGACCATCGACATTGAGTATGATTACCCTGAGATCGTGGTGGATCATTACCGTGAAATCATAGAGAAAGTGATCCTTACCACATTAGATTATGAGGATTGCCCTTACGAGGCTATGGTTTATGTACTTCTTACGGACAATGAGTCCATCCGGACGATTAACAGGGAGCACAGAGGGTTAGACCGGCCGACGGATGTTCTTTCATTTCCTATGCATGACTATCCGGTTCCGGCGGACTTCTCCCGGATAGAAGAAACCGATCCGGATGCCTTTCACCCGGATTCCGGGGAACTGATGCTTGGAGACATCCTCATATCTATGGACAAGGTACTGGAACAGTCGGAGGCTTATGGTCATTCCGCTACAAGAGAGATGGCCTTCCTTACCGCCCACAGCATGCTTCATCTCATGGGCTATGATCACATGGAAGATGAGGAGAGGAAGGTAATGGAAGCGAAGCAGGAAGAGATTCTGAACCTGTGTGGTTACAAAAGGTAAGAAAATGAGATCATATGATATCATCATCGTGGGAGCGGGACCTGCCGGCATGTCTGCGGCCATCGCTGCCTCCCGGGAAGACCTGGAGATTCTTCTTCTGGAAGGATCGGATAAAATAGGAAGAAAGATACTGGTTACAGGCAACGGAAAATGTAATCTGACTAACGTATATCAGGACATAAGTTGCTACCGTTCGGATACACCGGATAAAGTTCAGAAGGTGCTGGATTCTTTCGGACCTGCCAAAACAGCAGGGTTTTTCCGGGATCTTGGCATCATGACCCGGGATAGAAACGGGTATATCTACCCTTACAATGAACAGGCCTCCACGGTGAGGACAGCCTTCGAATCATACATAAGAGGGAAGGATAACATCACGGTCATGACAGGATGCCATGTGGATGAGGTTCTGCCTGTTAAGGATGGATTTCGCATCCATACAGGAAAGGGTAACTACTTCTCCACGGCAGTTGTCCTGACAACCGGGGGATACGCCGGGCCGTCCATCGGATGTGACGGGTCCGGATATTCCATGGCAGGAAAGATGGGTCATGAACTTATCCCAACATATCCTGCCCTGACCGCTTTGAAATCCTCCGCCCCATTCTTAAAAAAAGTAAAAGGTGTCCGCAACCAGGCAAATATCACATTGAATATTGACGGAAGGGCTTTCCTCAGTGAGAGTGGGGAACTGCAATGGACGGATTATGGTATATCGGGAGTAGCTGTTTTTCAGTTGAGCCGTTATGCAGTGAAGGCCCTGGAAGAGGGAAAAAAAGTTTCCCTGGATCTTGATTTTCTCCAGGAGATGGATAAACAACAGCTTTATGAATATCTATGCGGACAGGTAAAGGATTGCAGCTATAAAGATGCCGGGGAGATTCTCATGGGATTTTTGCCGGAGAAGCTAACTCCGGTGGTATTGCGGGAAGCTGGCCTTTCAATCGGTGATAAACTAAACCGGCTGCCCCCGGAAAAACTCTTTGAGCTGGTTGCTTCCATAAAATCTTTTCCTCTCAGGATCAATGGTTATGTGGGGTATGAGAAAGCCCAGGTAACCATGGGAGGTGTGTCATTGAAAGAAGTGACAGATCATCTGGAGTCTTCTTTGCACAGAGGCCTTTACTTTGCAGGAGAAATCCTTGATGTAGACGGAACCTGCGGAGGGTATAATCTTCAGTGGGCCTTTTCCAGCGGAAATGTATCAGGCAAGGCAGCTGCATCCTATATTACGAATATGAGAAGGAGTTAAAACTCCTATTATAGAAGAAAGGGAGATCAGCCATGATCAGGATATCGGGGATAAAGATAAAGATCCCCCATAATGAAGCAAAACTTTACAGCGCCATACGCCGCCAGGCTAAAGGTATGAACCCTTTATCCTATCGGATAGTGCGCCGTTCAATTGACGCAAGAAAGAAGCCGGAACTCTTTTATGTATATACCATCGATGCTGCATTCTCCGAGGAGAAGAAACTCCTGCAGAGAAAGGACAGTAAATGGACTAAAGTGAGGGATGCTGTCTATTCCTTTCCCACCTGCCCAACGGGGTTTCCGGGCCCTGATTTTAAAAGGCCTGTGGTGGTTGGATTTGGTCCTGCCGGATTGTTTGCCTCTCTCATGTTATCTCGGGCAGGATTGTGCCCCGTTGTACTGGAACGGGGGGATCCGGTGGACATGCGCCAGGAAAGAGTGGACAGATTATTTCGGGATATGATCCTTGATCCCGAATCCAACATTCAGTTTGGCGAAGGTGGTGCCGGAACATTTTCAGACGGAAAACTGAACACCATGGTTAAAGATAAGATAGGACGCAACTCTTTTGTCCTTAAGGAATTGGTGAAACACGGTGCTCCGGAGGAAATCCTCTATGAGGCTAAACCTCACATCGGAACAGATATCCTGAAAAGAGTAGTAAAATCCATCCGGGAGGAGATTCTTTCCCTGGGAGGAG
>JBGVCE010000482.1:0-4339 GCA_045226235.1 Anaerobutyricum sp. | reverse complement strand
TGCTTTATCAATCCCACAGATACTTATAGGTCGGGGCAGCAGCCTTCCTCCGTCCTTACAGTAGATTCCCACAAACTGTCCCGGTTTTGCCTGGGCTGCCCCATCCGGAAAGGATATCTCCATATCAAAAATACCAGGGAATATCTCTCTCTGGTATATAACAGTGGCTGTTTCTTTCATTATACTCATCTTATTTTCGTGCCTCCTATATTTCAAGACCCGCTCTCTACTCATGCTTTAAGATGTAGACCGGCAGTGGCGGGGTATTTGGTTTATTGTAAAAGGATTCCAGGATAACCGTGTATCTGCGGTGGTCCAGGGACTGCAGAAACGGCAGTAAGGCATCCCGCTCTTCATACCCGGAATCCCCGCCGCTGTAGATCATCAAAGTCATCAATCCTCCGTCCTTCAGCAGGTCCAGCCCCTTTGTCACTGCTTCCATGGTAGTGGGGTAGGCAGTTGCGATCCTGTGATCGCCCCCCGGCAGGTATCCCAGATTAAACATAATCAGGTCCACACCCGGAGGGTTGGTGATATAGGCATCCATATGTTCATGCCCGTCACATACAAAGCGAACCTTATCCTGGTAACCGGCATCTTTGATTCTTTTTCTTGCCTGGTCCAATGCCTGCTCCTGGATATCCATGGAAAGAATCCTTCCCTCATCCGGAGTAATCCTGCAGAGGAACAAGGTGTCCCTCCCGGTACCGGCAGTGGCGTCGACACATACCAGGGGATGTGGTATCAGCTGAAGGATTCTGTCCTGACACCAGCTGGTAATGGGAATCCTGTTCATATGTTGTCTCTCCTAACTATCCGATGTTCTGTACAAGGAAATAAACTGCAACGATAATACCCAGCACGATGCGGTAGATGCCAAAGGCTTTGAAGTCATTTTTCTTGATATATCCAACAAGGAACTTGATGGCAAACACGGATACTACAAATGCCACCACCATACCAATGACTAAAATCAGTACTTCCTGTCCTGTGTAATGAAATCCGAATTTCAGGATTTTCAGGAAGCTGGCACCGAACATCACCGGGATGGAAAGGAAGAAGGAAAACTCCGTAGCTACATAGCGGGATGTACCCAGAAGCATGGCTCCGATAATCGTTGCTCCGGACCTGGAGGTGCCGGGTATAAGAGCGAGCACCTGGAATAAACCGATGAAAAATGCCAGCTTGTAGCTCATCTGGGTCAGCCTTCTCACGGCAGGCTTCCTGTTTTTATTGTAATTCTCCACAAGAATAAAAAGAACACCATATAGAATCAGGGTAAAAGCCACTGTCTGGGGATTATAAAACATGGCGTCGATGGCATCATCAAAGGCGAGTCCGATTACTGCTGCGGGAAGACAGCCCACGATTACCTTACCCCAGAGCTCAAAGGTTTCTTTCTTCTCCTTACTGCTCTTGGAAGGAGAGAAGGGATTCAGCTTATGAAAAAAGAGCAGGCATACCGCAAGGATAGCCCCCAGCTGGATCACTACCAGAAACATCTCTTTAAATTCTTCCGAGGCGTTCAGTTTAATAAATTCATCCACAAGGATCATATGTCCGGTGGAACTGATGGGTAGCCACTCCGTGATTCCCTCCACAATTCCAAGTATTATAACCTTAAATATCTCAATTAACATATCCAAATCTCCCTATTTTTCTATCCACACACCCTTGTAATCCCTTATTCCCGGTGGTGATTTTTATCTATTGTACCATAGAACCCTATGATGTAAAAGAGGGCTCTCAATCATATCGAATTTCATTAATATATCTGGACGGGCTGGATTTCTTCTGATATAGCTCCTTTACAGAATACAGGAAGAGGTAAGTTCTGGCCCGGGTCATGGCCACGTAATACAGTCTTCTCTCCTCCTCAAGATCAGCCTCCTTGACTGCTTTTTTGTGGGGGCATATCCCCTCATTGCTGTCTATGATGAAGACCACTTCATACTCCAGCCCCTTGGAACTGTGCATGGTAGTGAGAGTCACCCCTTTCTGGTCTCTCTTCCTGCCGGCCTCCATCTGTTTCTTGAGTTCTTCCCCGTACTCTTCGATGGACTGAAACCATTGTTCAAAGGTATCATACTCCTTTGCCGTCTCCTGAATCTGGTCCAGCACTTCATTCAGGTCTTCCGGATTCATCCTGCGGAAGCCGGCATATTCTTCCAGATATTCCTCGTAACCCACAGATTTCCTCAGATAACTGATGGCATCATAAGGTTTTTTGCCCCCCATGTTAATCAGGTCCATCTCCATCTTGTTAATCTTCTCAAGAAGCCACTTTTTCCCGCTGCATTTTCGTCTAAGCTGCCGGAAATCCACCTGGTTCTCATCCAGAAGACTTCTGGAGATATAGCGTTTCGGGCGGTTCATAACAGACAGAAAGATTGCCCGCTCCCTGTGTCCCTGGGCCAGTTTCAGGTAAGCTATCACATTTTTTGCGATCCAATGCTCAAAGATATTAGGAATGAGGTCCCTCATCTGAAATGGTATGTTGTATTCCATAAGACGTCCAACCAGAAGCTTCGGCTGAGTGTTGGTACGGAAAATCACTGCCATATCTTCAAGAGAAATACCTTTTTCTGTGTAAAAAAGGATTCCCCTGATAAGATCATTGCACTCCGCAGATACATTTTCCATATTCCGGTAGACCACAGGGGCCTTGCTTCCCCTGGCGGACATCATATTTTTCTCAAATCTTTTTTTATTGTGAAGGATGAGACGCTCTGCACTCTCCACGATTTCTTCCGTACTTCTATAATTAATGTTCAACAGGAACTTTTTAGTCCCCTGATAGTCCTTTTCAAATCCCAGCATGATCTCGGGTCGGGAGCCCCGGAAACGATAGATGGACTGATCATCGTCCCCCACCACAAAGAGATTCTTCCTCTTCCCTGCCAGCATCTTAACGATCTCATACTGAACCCGGTTGATATCCTGAAACTCATCGATCAGGATATAAGGAAAGCGGTCCTGCCACATCTTCAGGATATCCGGCCTCTGCCGGAGAAGTTCATAACAGAAGACAAGCATATCATCAAAATCCAGGTATCCTCCTGATCTAAGTTTTTTTTCGTACTCCTGATAAATCTTCTGAAACAAGTCATCCGCCAGGTTGTTGCTATGATACAGGGACAGAGACATCATCTCACCTTTTACATAACTAATCTCATTAAGGATACCCGTATAGAATTCATTTTCATCCTCAATCTCCAGTTCCATCTCCTCTACGATTTCCTTGAGATAGGTCCTTCGATCATAATCCCGGATGATATTTTCACCGCTGTAGCGGTAAGCATGGCGCAGCATCATAAAAAAGACCGAGTGAAAGGTTCCAAAGCAGACCGGAGCCTTCTCCATCCCGTCAAATTGTTGAAAACGACGTTTCATCTCCTCCGCCGCATTTCGGGTAAATGTGATGACAAGAATCCCGGAGGGATGGACCTTCATTCGTTCGATGAGCCATCTGACCCGGTAGGTTATGACAAGGGTCTTACCGGAACCCGGCCCTGCAAGAACCATGGCCGGCCCTTCCCCGTGACATATGGCATTCTTCTGTTCCTGACTAAAAGTATCATCTAAAGTCAAGGTATCAATCCTTTCCAGATTAATCAGGAGAAACTCCTGTCAAAAGAAAAAGAGTGTCGTTCTCCAACACTCTTATCTTTTGAAATAATCATTTTATGATAAATATGACGTACTACAAAGTTTATCTTGCGATAGATTCAAGATAGGCTCTGATCTCCTTCTCTGTCGACATAGCCATAGCCTTTGCTGCGACTTCATCTGCCTCGGCTTTGGTCCAGCAGGAGATACCCTTTCTGGTCTTGAGGATGGAGGTAGCGCTTACGCTGAATTCCTCCAAACCGAAGGAGATTAACAACGGAGTAAGCAGAGGATCAGCTGCTGCCTCACCGCACATACCTACAAGGATGCCTGCATCGTTGGCTGCCTTGATAACATTTCTGATGGAGCGGAGCACTGCCGGGTCGTAAGTAGAATACAGATAAGCAACGTCCGGATTACCGCGGTCAGCTGCCATAGTATACCCGGTAAGATCGTTGGTACCGATGCTGAAGAAGTCCACTTCCTTGGCAAATACATCTGCCATAACGCTGGCTGCGGGGGTCTCCACCATGATGCCAACCTTAATGTCCTTATTATATGGGATTCCCTTCTCATCCAGATCTGCCATAAGCTCTGTGATCAGGGCCTTCACCTGACGGAATTCGTCAACGCAGCAGATCATCGGAACCATGATCATAATATCACCGAAGGCGCTGGCACGAAGAAGTGCGCGAAGCTGTGGGCGATACAGGTCCGGTCTCTGTAAGCA
>JBGVCE010000481.1:0-9604 GCA_045226235.1 Anaerobutyricum sp. | reverse complement strand
TCTTTGTAGCTTAATACTACCGGCTTATCATCCACTTTTACTTCATGGGCATCCAGGTCAATGGAAATGCCTCCCACAGATAGGGTCTGAGAAGAAGCCAAAGCATGACTCCTTCGAAGAATTGCTTCCACTCTTGCAACCAGGATCCTGGGACTGAATGGTTTTGATATGTATTCGTCAACTCCCAGATCATATCCCTGGAGTTCATCACTTTCCTCCCCCTTGGCAGTCAACATGATGATCGGAATATCCGAGTAATGGCGTATCTCTTTCACAACCTCGTAACCATTCAGTTTAGGCATCATGATATCACAGATGATCAGGCTGATGGATTTGTCCGAGAAAAACAGATCCAGGGCTTCCTCCCCATCAGAAGCTTCCAGTACATCGTAACCTTTTTTGTGTAAAAAATCCTTCACCAGTTTGCGAAGGCGCATCTCATCATCCACCACAAGTATCTTTAACTTATCCATTTTTTCCTCCGGCTAACTATATCTTTTTTACTCTTTTCTTCTGCATCTTACTCCCTATTCTTGAATAAATTGTGAACAAATCAGAGGGAAATGAAACTGTTTTCATCGTAAAAGAGGAAAAAATCTCTGGGTCCCCAGGGAATCTTATAGACCTTCTCATCGATGGGGTAAATCAGGCGGTCAGATAAGTCTTCCATCTGTTCAAAAAGAAACTGATCGTGAGATCTGTGCTCCTCATCATTAAATCTTTTAAAGGCATAGGGGTAGGTATCCTTAAGCTGTTTAAGTTCTCCTTCCATCCCATGCTTCTGATAATACTTGGCATAATTATAGATGAGAAACAGTTTGGACATAGGGCGATATACCCGGCCTCTTGCATCCATCCTAACTTTGGGGGCTATTCCGTCATAGGAGAAGCTTTCGGTACCGATATCCTCCAGCTGCTTCCGGCCGGCTTCCGGATCATGGCGGATCAGCTCCACGATGGTCTGATAGCATCTGCGGATATTGGCATAAGGGATATCGTGATCATGATAGAGGACTTTCTCAATCATCTGCATATTCCAATGGGAGTATTCCTCACAGATGAGTTTCTGATCGGAGGTCCATTTGTCCCCGATAATATATGGCCATAAAAAATCCAGCATATCCTGATACATGATAAAATCTCTGTCATCATAACCGATACGGCGAAGCAGGGTTTCATAACGTTCCCTCTCTTTTGTGTCGAAGCACTCCCTTATCTTACTCATCTGTAATCTCCTTCTTAAACATAGAAAGCACCATGGTTATTGGTGCTTTCAGGATAATTTCTAAATCTGTTGATACTTTATCTCGACATGGCTATCAGTACCTGAACCGCATTCTCTGCGATCATCATCTCGCCATGCTCCATGATATAATACCGGGATAAATGTGATGATTCACACAGTCCCCCGTATTCCTCCGCCAGTATCAGGAACCTGATGATATCCACTTTGTCATCTGTGTCACCAAAATCCACCAGCAGGATATAATCGTCTCTCAGGCGGTGAAGAGAGGATGGATAGGCATAACTGCTGTCAAGTACAGAACAAAAGTCCATCAGTTCAGCCATACCGGCAAATGTGATCTTCTGAGAAGGCATATCTATATCAGGACTATTCTGGGCAGCTTTCCCATGCCTCATATCTTCCCGGACTATCGTTTTTTTCTTCTGTCGGGTGATATCCGGAGTGTCATCGACATCACCCATGCATACATCTCTCAGGTCCCTGGACAAAGAGGTGAAAGCAATTTCTTTCTCCTCCCCGGTCATTCTCTCGATTTCATCCAGCCTGTCCAGTGGAATCTTCTCGTTTAATGCGGTGATCATATGACGGATCTGTCCCAGATCCTGGTTAATCATATCATCCGGAAAACTACAGCTGATGGTAAAAAGAAACTGGTCTGCGGGGAGGGCTTTAGCGATATAGATCTGCACACCGTTCTCTGTGTTCCAGTCGATATAATTGTGGGAATCACTGACAATTGCCTCAAGAAACTCTGTCATAACATCAGCGTCTTTGGAGATGGCATTCAGGTCAAATCCCATCTTACTGATCTCCTCTTTATTGATCAGGCATCGAATGGTATGATTATCAATTTTCCAATAAACCATATTCCCACCTACTTTCCACAGTTCTTACAATCTTTGTAATCAAAACTGCTGGCCTGTTAATTTAAAAATGTCACCTTCTCTTCAGAGACAGAGACCTTAATCACATCATACAGATAATCTGTCTCCCCATCCGTGTGGACATACTGAGGATCAGATGCCACAAACTCTGCTTCAGTGCAGCGGAACTGATGAACTCCTTTTCGGGAGACATGGGTTCCAACCAAAGCCTGAGGGATAATAAAGGGTACCTTCATCTTCGGGATTCCTTCCGCCGCGCAGATGTGAAGCGTACTGTCTTCCGGTCGGACATCCGGGCAGAACTTAAATCCTCCCCCCTCATAAGGGAGCATATGAAATGAACTAAAAAGAAATCTGTCACTCTCCAGTACCGGGAGGCCGTCTGCATACAAGGTACCGGAGAAGGTTCTGGCATTCAGCAGGGACCGGACACCGATGAACATATAGATAAGTCGTCCCAGACTGAATACATTGAATAATTTTTTAAATCTAGAGTGTTCTGCCACATAGCAGACCTTAGCATCATATCCTATTCCGGCGCTTACAAAGAATCTCTGCTCCCGTCCGGACTTATAAGTGACGGTACCATAGTGAATCTTACGAATCTGTTTTCCGTGAAGGATGAGATCCATCTCTTCCCGGTAATTGGTCGTGATACCCATACCTCTTGCAAAATCATTTCCGGATCCCATGGGTAGATAGCCAATTTTGATTCCTTTGGTATGCTGCATGCCATTTAGAAAAGAATTCAGAGTCCCGTCTCCGCCAAAGATGATAATGGTCTTCTCCTCCTCATCAGATGTCAGACGTCTTGCAGTTTGCATGACATCTTCCCTGCTTTTGGAAAAAATCAGCTGATATGGGATTCTTTCTGCTTTTAAATCTTTCTCGATTCCCTTGCAGATAAAGTTGTTCTTTCTGCTTCTGGATGAGGGATTAATCAGACAGTAAATCATATCTTTCTATTACTCCATAATTCATGCGGATGATTATCATTGCCTCACTTATACGTTAATATTATAGCAAAGCACGGACCATATTAAAATATTTTTTTATAATTATGAGCCGTAAAAAACGGAACAGTTTCTTGTAAATTATCAATAAAAAATAAACTGAAAAGTATAACCTATGACCTCCATCAAAACAGTCGAATAATTATTATATGTTATATATATAAATAACTATATATAATAATTCTTTTCTTCTAATCTTCTATTTAACTTGACCATATTTATCAGCTGACCCTTCCAATTTTTAGATATTCTGAAGAAAATTTTACAATTTCTTTTACCTTATTTTAAAGAAACAGATTTTATGCTATAATCTGAAGGATTTATGTGTATTTTGGGAGGTTTTAAAGATCCAATGCGTAGAAAATACATGGTATATGCCTTATTTTTCTTGCTGATAAGTCTGCTTATTCCCCGGAATGTCTTTGCTTTTGAGCATGTCTATCAAAGAAAGACGGACGCAATCTATGCCACCGTCAGACATAATCTGGAAGTCTTTGAGGATATTGGCGGTGATGTTCAGACCTACATACCTGAGTTTAAAGGGATAAAAGTCTGGAAGGAAGAGACCTATTGGTATCGAATTGAATATAAAGAAAAAGGTGAGACGAAATCCGGGTGGATTACCAGGTATGACTTTTATGGAGATTGCCTTATCTATGATGGAAGGGAGAAACAAACCCTCGCAGACGGAGACTACCAGATGACGATATCGAAGGATTCCTCTAACATGACTCCTTCCCTCTTCAGGCAGGACTTGTCTATGGACGGTGTATTTCATTGTACTTTTCATTTTATCGGGGACCGGTATTTCACGATTATGAATACAGAAACCGGAGAATATCTTCAGCCGGATCCTATGTTCAGCTCTAACCCCACCGGCTTCTGGGGACCTGAGGAATCTGCAGGGGCCTTCCGTGTAACCAGAGACGACAGGTATCTGCGTCTACAGGATAAAACAAGCCGCAGATTTTTATGCAGGAATTCCGACGGTCTGATCTGTTTTAATCAATCGGACAAAGCCTGCTGGAGACTTCTTAGATATAACAAAGCTATCGATGATAAATCCGTCCGTGTCTTTGCACAGTTTGATGCGGATTGGGCAGATTATTACTATGGTGACGGGGAAAATGAGGATCCCGGTTCCAATGTTTTCACTACCTCCGCCTGCGGTGTATTTTCCACTATGAACGCTATCTATGCAGTTACCGGCATGTATGCCAATCCCTATGATCTGGCAGAATATGCTGTGGAGGAGAACTACCGGGTTATGGATAACGGGACAGACAGCGGATTTTTTAAAGCAGCAGCTGAGAAATTCGGGGATAAATACGGTTTCTCCTACAACGGCAGCAGTGGTGATATCGAATATCTCAAGAAGAAAGTCTCCTCCGATAATGTTGTAGCGATCACCCATGTTCCGGGGCATTATGTGGCAATTGCTTCTTACAACAAAAAGAAGGACAAATTCCTGCTTCTGGACCCCTACCATCTGGACAAAAGAAGTACCAATGCATACGGTGACTGGATCTCCATCACAGACCTGGAGGACGGCAATCTGATGGGTTATGAGTTCTTTTTTTATAAGGCAGAACGCCCGAAAAAATAGCCCTTAAAACAGTTGTCAAAACAATTAAAACAGAAGTCAAAAAATTCCTTATTTTGAGTTATATTTTCCATGGATTTAATACAACTTCGTTATATAATAAAGTTAAGTTATTATGTGAAGGGGTCATTATGAATATTAAAGAAATTAATGATTTATGGATCGAATATAAGAAGAAATATGGTATAGACAGCGATATCATGATCGAGGATGTCGAGTATGATACCGAGGAGTATGTAGAAGGGTGTTTTAATCTTCTGGAGCTAATGGAAGGAAAATATATCCTCCATCTTAATCCAAAGGTTCATATCTACAGGGACTCTTATGTGAAGTTTATCCTCTTTCATGAGTTCACGCACTTCTATGATTTCTTTCATTGCCCTTATGAGCAGAAGAATGAGAAGCTGTTTTTTATGAATGCTTATTCTGAATTTCATGCATGTAAGGTTACCCTGGCCCGCTGCATAGAACAATATCAGATCAAGCTCACAGATATTGACAAGATCCAGATACCTGGTCCTTTCCGGGAGATTTCTATCAGAAAGCTCTTGAATGAGTCTCTCTCAAGATTAAAATACTACATGGAAATCTATTATCTGACCTACCAGATTCATGATTTTATTAATGCATTCCGTCAGATGATGTACCTGTTTGGCTATATATCTCTCTTTAAGGATGATTCCATTCTGGTTCAGTATACCATGAAGGTCCTGGACCTTGGTGATGACCGTGTCCTGGAATTATACAAGTGCATGAAAGAGAATGAGCTGGACAAGGTTGTACCTATCTATAAATCCATAGCGGATGATGTGATACTTGCCTATATCAGAATTTCCTTCCGCCGTTATTATGATAGAGATATCCTGTCTGATGAAGAACTCCAGGAGATCAATAATGACAATTATGAGGAATATATCCGTATCCTGAATGACCGGATCCGCTCAAGAAATTCTGTTAAGGAACTCGTGGATGCACAGAAAGATGAGATGGAAGAACAGTTGGAAGAGGCCGCTATGCTGGCTTACTTCATGGAGCAGCTCCGCTATCTGATTATCTGATGCAACGATCATAAACCAATTGCAATCAAAAAGAACCACTGTCACAGTGGTTCTTTTTTCGTCTTAAAATCACTTAATCATGGTAGGAATGAAAAGCATCCTCATATTGAATCCATATGTCATACCACCTTAGGCAGCAATCTGTATACTTCTCTTCCATTGCCTTCAATTCGCTCTTTCTCTTCTCTAACTCTTCCAGGTCGATTTCCAGTATATGATGGTAGTTTCTCACGGTGTCTCCCTGAGGATCCCATGTGTATAAGATTGTCCTCTCTGATTGCAGTTCATACCTCTTCCTGATTTCCTCCAGTTCCCTGGTTACCAGGTCCAGCTGCCAGTCCCAGAAGGCCTGTTCAGAACTATATCCTGAAGACTGTATTCTCTTCTTTTCAGGAACTGCCTGCAGGCTCTGCCGCAGGGCTTCGTTCTCCTCATGGATGGAATGGATCCCCCGTAACTGCCTGGATATTGCTTTCTTTCTTGCCTCCACATAATCTGCGTAGGAGTGCGGATAGTAGACCACACTGTCTTTCTCGAAAATCAGAAGACTGTCTGCAATCCGGCTTAGGAGATACCGGTCATGGGTTACGAAAATCACAGTACCTGAGTATTTTGAAAAAGCAGATTCCAGAATCTCTCTGGAAGGGATATCCAGATGATTGGTAGGCTCATCCAGCAGAAGAACATTCGGTTTCTTCTCCAGCAGTTTAGCTATGATATAACGACTCTTCTCTCCTCCTGACAGATCCTTAATCTTTTTGGCCATATCTTCCTGGCGGAACAGATAATTGGCAAGTATCTTCCGGCACTCTCTAATTTCATATGACGGAAAAGAATTTTTAAAGTCTTCATATACTCTGCTTTCATCATCCGCCTCAGAGCTAAACTGGTCATAATAAGCTATATCCAGGTTAGTTCCCGGAAATATTTTACCGGAAATAGGCGGAATCCTTCCGGAGATTGTCTTTAGAAAAGTGGACTTACCACTTCCGTTAGGGCCTATGATTCCAAGTTTCTGCCCTCTTCGGATTCTCAGATTGAACTCTTGGAGTACATTTATATAGCCCGTTTGAAGCTTCTGCAGATCAAACACCCACTTGCTTCCCACACGAAAAGGATGAATCTCTCCGGTATAGATATAAGAGTGATAGCGGTCAGGAGGATCTATCTTATCCATTCTCTCCAGCATCTTCTTCTTTGATCTGGCCATGGAAGCTTTTTTTGGTTTGTGTTTAAAACGTTCAATCAGCCTGGTGAGATGTTCCATCTCTTCCTGCTGTTTTTTGTATTCTTTTACCGTCCTCCTGTACTCTTCCTCCCTCTGTCTGATGTAGGAAGAATAGTTGCCGGCATACCTTCTCATTTTTCCCTGATCGATCTCGTAGATAACATCGGTGACCTGATCCAGAAAATACCGGTCATGACTTACCAGTATTACTGCTTTATCGTACTCCTGAAGATATGTCTCAAGCCACCGGATCATGGATAGATCCAGGTGATTGGTAGGTTCGTCAAGCATCAGGATATCGGGCTTTAGTAACAGCAGATGGATCAGGGCAATCTTCGTCTGTTCTCCTCCGGAAAACTCCTGAATCGGTTTCTCCAGATCGGACATCTGAAATCCGAACATGGTAAAAATCTTATGGTACTCCACCTCGAAATCATATCTTTCCCTGGAATAAGGATCTGCCACAGGGCTGGCAGATTCTATGATTTCAGATACCGGAAGGTTTTTCTCAAAAAAAGGAGTCTGCTCAAGGATACCAATGGTTGTATTTCTTGCCATCCATATGCCGGAAGAAAAGTCTTTCTCATCCCTGTCCAAAGATATCTGTCCGTCGATCAGATGGAGCAGTGTGGTCTTTCCCGCTCCGTTTGCTCCAACTATTCCAATCTTATCTTTTCCTCTTATCTGAAAAGAAATATGGTCAAGTATCCTCTTTCCATCCACAGACACGCTGCCGCGGTCGATCTGATATCTCATGTCATATCCCCTGCTTCTCTATCCCCGGATCAGGAATCCCAGATAAACTGCATAGATCAATAAGAATATTATACCGTGAACCCTCTTAAGTTCCCTTCCTTTGGCAGCAAAAAGGAACATCAGGACAACCGCCAGGATACCCAGTGCACTATCGATGATATATTCCGGTCCAAATGGAATAGCACGAATGATAGATGCGGTACCCAGGATGAACAGGATATTAAAAAGGTTGCTGCCCACGATATTTCCAATGGCAATATCCGCATTTCCTTTTCTGGCAGCGGTTAAAGATGTCATTAATTCCGGAAGGGATGTACCAAATGCCACAACCGTAAGTCCGATGATACGGTCGCTTACCCCCAGCATAGACGCAATACCTCTGGCTCCATTTACTACCAGATTACTTCCCAGGATAATGGCAGCGATACCGCCGACGATAAAAACTACGATCAGCAGCGGATGCAATTCCTTGACATTCTCCTCTTCCACATTACTACTAAGGGATTTCTTCACCAGAAAAGCAAGGTATCCGATCAGCAACACCCAGAATAAGATACCAATGGGGGCATTGATCTGATGAAATGTCAGACCAAGAACCGGCAGCAGAATCGATACAAAAACCAGAAAAGGAAGGTCAATCTTAACGGTGTCCTCCCTAAAATGAAGTACTACGACACAGGATGTCAAACCCAGGATCAACAGGACATTCATAATATTGCTTCCCAGGACATTACCCAGGGCAATACCGTTGCTTCCCGACAGGGCGGACTTAATACTAACAGCAGCTTCCGGTGCACTGGTACCGAAGGCAACAATGGTCAAACCCACCACAATGTGTGGAATTCCCAATTTCGTCGCCACGCCTACGGCGCCGTCCACAAAAAAATCAGCCCCCTTGATCAGTAAAACAAATCCGATTACTACATATACCAAATATAGTAAAGCCATCTTCCTCTCCTCCATAATATGATTGTTTTTTAGTATAAAAAAAGGCAGGACTTCTATGTAACATAAAAGTCTTGCCATTTAATCACGATACGGATAGCGCAGCGCTATCGGTCATGTCGTCACCGCAAACATATATAAATATGCCGGCTACTCCCTTTCAACTTAAGAAATATTTTATCAGTAACGATTTCAAAAGTCAATGTAATATGTGAAAGACAGCCATAAACACAGCGGTTAAAAGAGGCTGATGAATCATGTAAATCCACAGAGAGTATCTTCCTAATCGGGAAAATATTTTTTCTTTCCGGAGGAATCCATCCTGGTCTTTCAGGTATCTTACATATACTTTATGAAGATAATACCCGGTCAGATAAAGGAATATCCAGGGAAATATACTAAAGTAATCCGTGGAAAAGAATCCTGGGAAGGGAAAACCCAGATAGGCAGTAAGATAATCGCGGTACAGGACATCCGGAAGCGTTCTTTGCCAGAATGCAAAACCAATCACACGCTGATTGACACCATAACAAGACAGGAAGATTAAGAAAGAAAGCAGAACTCCCATGACAGCCGGAATCTTCCTCAGAAACCCGTTCAGAGGATATAGGATCAGCATGGCACTTCCCAGGAAGGTCAGAATGCCGAAGACGATCCTTTGTCCGGGCATAAGCCAGATAGTGATACAGGTTATGAGAATCCCTAAGGCAGATACAATCAGTCCGTGCCTGACAGGATGCCGTCCCAGAGACCAGCAGAAGCCGGATATCAGTATAAATGACCAGCAGATGCTCTGCTGCCAAACAAATGCCCCTATGGTACGCATAAAAGGGAGATTAACCTTGTAGATATACACCAGGTCCCATAGGGC
>JBGVCE010000480.1:0-3781 GCA_045226235.1 Anaerobutyricum sp. | reverse complement strand
AAAGAGGGCCAGAACAAAGGCCAGCAGAAAATTAAAGAACGGCCCGGCGAAGATAACGGAAAATCTGGCCAGGGCAGACTTACTGTTAAAAGATCTGGGATCTGTACTGTCCCCATCTTCACCCAGCATCATACAGCTGCCGCCGAAGGGAAGAAGTTTTAAGGAATATTTTGTCTCTCCCTTCCGGACGCCAAACAGGGTTGGTCCAAGTCCCAGGGAAAATTCCTCCACACAGATTCCATTCAGCTTAGCTAAGGTAAAGTGTCCGAGTTCATGAAAGATAATGATCAGACTGAATATAATTAAAGCGATAATAATCTTCAAAATGGATAAATCCTTTCTATTTCATGGTAAACCCACTGCTCTGTCTCTAGAATCTCCTCCAGAGCAGGATGCTCTATGAGAACATGTCTGTCCATACATGTCTCAATAATCTTAACGATGTCTGTATACCGGATCTGTTCTTTCAGGAATAAAGCTACCGCCCTCTCATTGGCTGCATTGAAGACCGTAGGCATGCTTCCCCCGGTTTTTCCGGCTTCCAGGGCAAGTTTCAGTCCCCGGAAGGTCTCATAATCCGGCTTTTCAAACTGGATACTCTGAAGGGTAGAGAAATCAAGGCGGTCTCCGGCCAGACTTCTTCTCTCAGGATAAAATAATGCGTATTCTATGGGTACTCTCATATCCGGAGTCCCCAGCTGTGCCAGGACGGCACCGTCCACAAACTGCACCATGGAATGGATGATGCTCTGGGGCTGTACCACCACCTGGATCCGGTCATAGTCCACACCGAAGAGCCAGTGGGCCTCCATGACCTCCAGGCCTTTGTTGACCATGGTGGAGGAATCGATGGTAATCTTCTGCCCCATAGCCCAGTTGGGATGTTTCAGGGCATCCTGCAGAGTGACAGCCTCCAGGTCCTCCTTCTTCTTTCCACGGAAAGGACCGCCGGAGGCAGTGATCAGGAGCTTGTCCACATCCTGCTGCCTGTTGCCGTGCAGACATTGGAAGATGGCGGAATGTTCCGAATCCACAGGAAGGATCCGGACGCCGTATTCTTTAGCCATAGGGATGATAAGATGCCCTGCCGTCACCAGAGTTTCCTTGTTGGCAAGGGCGATGTCCTTCCCCTTGGAGATGGCTTCCATGGTAGGGAGGATTCCCATCATACCCACCACGGCTGTCACCAGGATATCCGATTCTTCCATCCCGGCAACCGCCATAAGGCCTTCTTTTCCACATAAGACCTGGACACCCCGGTCTTTCCACTCTTCTTTTAACTCTGCCGCAGCAGCGGGATCATCCAGGCTGACAACCTTGGGCCCAAACTCCTCTATCTGGGCATTCAGCCGGTCTTTATTACGTCCTGCCGCCAGAGCCACAACCTCAAGCTCATCCGGATGTTCCCTGACCACATCCAGGGTCTGGGTACCGATGGACCCGGTGGAACCTAATATCGCAATTTTCTTCATATTAACCTCCATCCCCGCCTGCTGATATGGCAGGGTATCCTACCGATCCTAACCTATCGCGATCACCATGGTAAGCAGATAATATATGATCGGAGCTATAATTATAATACTGTCAAAACGGTCCAGGATACCGCCATGGCCCGGTATCAGGTTGCCGTAATCTTTCACATCATAATTTCTCTTGATGGCGGATGCGGCCAGATCGCCGACGATGGAAATCAATCCGCCGATGGCACAGAGGAGAGCGAATCCCAGCACCATGTTAAATGTCTCAGTGATAAAGTAATTGCAGATCAAGCCGTAGAGGGCTCCCAGCAGGCCGGCGCCAACCACGCCTCCCACTGCTCCTTCTATGGTTTTTTTGGGGCTTAAGACCGGTGACATCTTATGCTTTCCGAAAAGACGGCCCGCACAATAAGCCAGGGTATCATTACCCCAGGCGGCCAGGAATAAAAGGGTCACTTTAAAACCGCCGTTATCCAGCATGCGGATCTGGTAAATGTAAGACAGCATGATGGTCACATAGAACAGCCCGAAAAATGCGATGGCCACATGGCTGATCTGATATTTTGGAAATGTAAACACATAGATGGCGAGCAATACCACCAAAAACAACAGGACAAAAGGTAATATATAGCGTTGAAGATCCATGAGAAGGAGAACATAATACAGGATGCTGGCGGTGTATAAAGCCACAGCCACAGCGGATTTCTCCTGACGGATCACTCTTAGCAGTTCATAGTCACCGATCAGGGAGATCCCTGCCACCACGGCAAAGGTTAGAAATCCTCCGTAATAGAGGGTGACAAACGCGATGATTACCAAAATGATCCCGCTGATCAATCTTTGTTTAAACATAGGTCCTTTTATACTCCTCCAAATCTTCGTTCCCTGGTATTGTAGTAAACGATGGCATTTTTCAGTTCATTCTTGTCAAAATCCGGCCAGAGCACATCCGTAAAGTAGAACTCGGAATATGCCAGCTGCCATAAGAGCCAGTTGGACAGACGCTGCTCTCCGCTGGTCCTGATCATCAGGTCAGGATCCGGCAGATCTCTGGTATCCAGATAGCCGGCGAACCGGTCTTCCGTGATCTCCTGGTCAGTGATCTTCCCCTCTTTATAATCCTGGCACATGGTCTTCATGGCCCGGACCATCTCATCCCTGCTTCCATAATTCAGGGCGATGGTAAAGTTCAGACCGGTATTCACGGATGAGACCTCCTCCAGCTCATCGATGGCTCTTCGGATATCCTCATCCAGCCTTGACCTCTCCCCGATCACACGCACACGCATGTTGTTCCTGGAGGTTCGTTCAATACAGTCCTCCAGGTATTTACGCAGGAGCTTCATCAGGGCGTTGACCTCTTTTCCGGGGCGTTTCCAGTTCTCCGTGGAAAAAGCGTAAACGGTCAGATACTTGATTCCCAGATCCCAGGCATCCTCACAGATCTTCTCCACGGTCTTTGCCCCCTCCATATGTCCCACGTTACGTGGCAGGAGACGTTTCTTTGCCCATCTCCCGTTGCCGTCGAGGATGATGGCCACATGGTTGGGAACCTCATACATCTTCTTGTCAATCTCTATCTGCACAATCCTCATCCTCCATCTGATTAAGACAAACCGACTTCTATACTGATATAAAACCAGCAGCCGGATAACCGGCTGCCTGGTACAAAATCGTCTATAACAGATTACACAGTCAGAATCTCATCGGATTTCTTGCTCATAAGCGCATCGATCTCTTTGATATATTTATCCGTAAGTTTCTGCACTTTCTTTTCGTAATCTTTTAATTCATCCTCAGTGATCTCACTGTTCTTCTGAGCTTTCTTAAAATATTCATTGGCGTCACGACGGATGTTACGGACGGCAACCTTAGCACCCTCCGCTTTCTTTTTTACGTCTTTTACCAGATCTTTTCTGTGCTCTTCCGTCAGTTCCGGGAAGACGAGACGGATCATGGTACCGTCGTTGGAAGGATTGATTCCCAGATCAGAAGTAAGAATCGCCTTCTCGATAGGTTTTACCAGGGAGCGTTCCCATGGCTGGATCGTGATCATACGCGGCTCCGGAACTGCGATATTGCCTACCTGCTGAAGGGGTGTAGGAGTTCCGTAGTAATCTACTTTAATCTTATCCAATACGTGAGGGTTGGCCCTTCCGGCACGGATCGAATTATAGTCTTTCTCAAGGTTGCTCAGGGTTTTTGTCATCTTCTCTTCGTATTTTGTAATCATGAGATCATCCTCCTCCATTTCAATCAAAATCGTCTCAATCTACGGTCACATAGGTACCGCTGAATTTCCC
>JBGVCE010000479.1:0-2486 GCA_045226235.1 Anaerobutyricum sp. | reverse complement strand
ATGGATGCATCACATTGATGCGGACACAGGCTTCGCAGAGATGGTGGATGAGAGGTAAATTATGGCAAAACTCTACTTCAGATATGGAGCCATGGGCTCTTCAAAAACTGCAAATGCACTGATGGTCTGGTTCAATTACAAAGAGAAAGGGCAGGTACCCGTACTGCTGAAACCAAAGACAGATACCAGGGACGGGGAGCGGATCATACGATCCAGGATCGGCCTGCAAGAACCCTGCCTTTACGTAGATGAATTTTTGGAGTATCTGGACAGGCCGGAAAGCCGGACATTTGCCTGCCTCAAGAAGAAAAGCTATGCTGCGGTCATTGTCGATGAAGCTCAGTTTCTGACAGCTCAGCAGGTGGACCGGCTGTCAGATATAGTAGATGACTTCGGAGTCCCTGTCCTTTGCTATGGATTGCGGACAGACTTTACCGGCCATCTTTTTGAGGGGTCAAAAAGACTTATGGAGATTGCAGACGAGATTGAGGAAGTCCCCACCGTCTGCTGGTGCGGCAGGCGGGCGCACTACAACACAAGGATCAAGGACGGCAGGGTCGTGAGGACCGGAGAACAGATTATGCTTGGAGGCAATGAGACATATGTCTCACTGTGCCGGAAGCACTACAAGGAAGGCAGGATCAGTAAATGAGTGGATATATAATGGATCTGCGGCAGGTCGTAGGACACAGAACTCTGATCCAGGCTGCTGCAAGCATTATCTGTGTGGATGCAGAAGGCAGGCTCCTTCTTGGAAGAAGAACGGACAACCACATGTGGGGATACTCCGGCGGTGCGGTTGAAATAGACGAGAAAATTGAGGACTGCGCCAGGCGGGAGCTCTTTGAAGAGATGGGCATTACAGCCGGAGAACTGGAGCTGTTTTATATTAACTCCGGGCCGGAAGCACATTATGTGTATCCCAATGGGGATGAAGTTTCCAACGTTGAAATTGTCTATATATGCCGGGATTACAGGGGAGAGATCAGGCCACAGCAGGAAGAGATTGAAGAGATCCGGTATTTCTCTGTCGATGAAATCCAGATGGAGGAAATCTCCCCTCCAATCCGTCCGGTTTTGCAGAAGTACAAAGAGACCTTTGAGTGAGGGATCCTGAAAGGATAAAAAAGTGATGCAGGGCTGACCTGACTTAGAGATTGGTCTGGCTGCTGTTTTTTGTTGGTTATGATTGAACGACAAGTTCAATGACAAGCTTATCAGGAACGAATATAATAGAGCCAGAGGCTTTGGCTTCGGCGCTGAAGAGAAAGAAGAATCGAGATGTCAACAGCTATTGATAAAACAAAAACAGGACAGCAGATCCATCTGCTGATGGAGAAACGCGGAGTAACGGTAAAAGACGTAAGGGACGCGCTCTCATTGGCATGCGTACAAAGTGTCTATCACTGGCTTGACGGGCAGAGTATGCCCACATTGGATAATCTTTATGCCTTAAGCGATCTGCTGAAGGTGCCGATGGATATACTGATCTGCGGAAACCGGTGTTATGATCCTGTAATAATTGTATCTTCAGGTGATGAGCGCCTGTTCAGGTACTATATGCTGATCCAGAAATGTATGGCATCCTGAGGAGGTAAGGATCACATAAGTAGAGAAAACCCCGGCTAATCGCAGATTCGCGCTGAGCCGGGGTTTACTTTTGAAAGAATGCTTGTGTCAGAAAGAAGGAGTGATCTCATTGAATAATTATAAACTGGTGGCACCGGATATAGACAGCCTTCTGAATTGTTTTGAGTGGGGATTCCTGAATCCCGCTGCGCCGTCAGAAGATTTGTGTAAAGCATTGGATCCGCTGTTTGAGATACTGCGGAATCTGGCTCCGCTGCGGAAGAACAATGAAGCCAAGGCAATCTGGATCACAATTCCAAGAGGCGCTATTGAAGACTTTGGCTCTTACGAGGATATGCTTGAGTGGGGCGATGTAAAGAACCGTGAAGAATATGAACAGTACTGGCTGGAGGAATACCCGGAGCCTGTCTGCTGGTATGAACTGGTCATCTCGGAAGCTTTTCATAAAGATGGTTCCAAATGGTTCAGAGCAGTTCACTTTGGCGACAAGTCGATTATCAATGCTCATTTTGATTATGACTATACCGATGAGGAATGAAGGACCGTTGTTTATATCGGAGAAAATTCTACTCTCTCACGAGCCGGTTTATGGTCTTTCCTGGTGCCTGAACATCCACGGTCATGATCATAATGGAATTGAACCCTATGCAGAAGGATGTAAGCATCTCAATCTTGCGGCAAATGTCTGCGGATACACACCGGTCAGCCTCGGACAGCTGATCAAAGAAGGGATCCTTTCTGATATCAGCAGTATTCACAGACAGACTATTGACCGGGCAGCCAGCCGAAAGCCATGGCGAACCCGGTTCGCTGCAGAAAACCTGGCGATACCGGATGATTCTTCCCTTCTCAGGGAAGAAAGATTCCCTTGACCCTGATACAAAGTCACAACTTAT
>JBGVCE010000478.1:0-13457 GCA_045226235.1 Anaerobutyricum sp. | reverse complement strand
TGGGAGAGTGTTTCTATGAACCGTCGGAGAATGGCTATGAGAAGGAGATCGGAGAGCGTCTGATGCACCTTCGCAACAGGGAAGGAGAAGTGTGATGAAATTATTACAGAGGATTCTGGCCCTTCTGGGAGTGGCAGCTCTCCTGGGGCTGGTATTACTGACCTTATATCTGGCGCTGACAGGAAGTCCATATTTCATGGCATCCCTTTTTGCAATGATTGTTATTCCTGTCTTCATCTATGGCTTTATGATTATCCTTCGTATCCTCTCTTCTGATCAGAAGAAGAGGATAGAAGATATCCTGAAAGAAGGAGCGAAGGAAGAGGAAGAATAATTTCAAGTATTTTTACTTGACAAAGGCTTCTCCATCCTATATAATGGCCTTCGGTAAAGCAAAAGTACTTTACACAAGGAGATAAAACCGTGGACAGTATAGTAGAAAAGTCGATGCTGTTTGACTTTTATGGAGAACTGTTGACTGAACATCAGAAGAAAGTATATAGCGAATATATCCAGAATGACTTATCTGTTACCGAGATGGCCGGGCTGCTGGGGATCAGCAGACAGGGAGCCCATGACATGATCCGTCGCTGCGAAAAGATCATGAAGGATTATGAGAGCCGGCTGCAGTTGTTCTCCCGATACCGGAAGGTGAAGAAGATGGTGGCAGAGATCCAGCAGTGTGCGGAGGTTCTGAAGGACTGTAAAGATCAGGAACTTATGGATGAGAAGATTTCCAGGATCGCTAAAATTTCCGGGGACATTCTGGAAGAGTATTAATGAAGGAGGCTGTATATGGCATTTGAAAGCCTTACAGATAAATTACAAAACATCTTCAAGGGTCTGAGAAGTAAAGGACGCCTGACAGAATCCGATGTTAAGGAAGCGATGAAGGAAGTAAAGAGAGCTTTACTGGAGGCGGATGTCAATTTCCGTGTTGTTAAGTCTTTCATCAAAACCGTTACGGACCGGGCTGTAGGACAGGATGTTCTTACGGGACTGAATCCGGGGCAGATGGTCATCAAAATCGTAAAAGAAGAGATGGAAAGCCTCATGGGTTCTGAGACCACGGAGCTTGTGATCAAGCCTGGCAACGAGATAACCATCTTTCTCCTGGCAGGTCTGCAGGGTGCCGGTAAAACCACGACTGCTGCCAAGATCGCAGGCCAGCTGAAGAAAAAAGGTAAAAAACCATTGCTGGTGGCCTGTGACGTTTATCGTCCGGCAGCCATCAAACAGCTGGAAATCAACGGGGAAAAACAGGGCGTACCGGTATTCTCCATGGGAGATAAGAAAGATCCGGTGGACATCGCCAAGGCTTCCGTGGAATATGCCAGGGAGAACGGGAACAATATCGTGATCCTGGATACGGCAGGCCGTCTTCATGTGGATGAATCCATGATGGAAGAACTTCAGAACATCAAGGAAAACCTGGATGTAACCCAGACCGTCCTGGTGGTGGATGCCATGACCGGACAGGATGCGGTAAACGTTGCCAAGACCTTCGAGGAGAAGGTTGGAATAGACGGTGTGATCCTTACCAAGCTGGATGGCGACACCCGTGGTGGTGCTGCTCTTTCCATCCGTGCCGTGACAGGCAAACCGATTCTCTACATTGGTATGGGTGAAAAACTGGAAGACCTTCAGCAATTCTATCCGTACCGAATGACCAGCCGTATTCTGGGTATGGGCGATGTGCTCACCCTTATTGAGAAAGCGCAGAATGCAGTGGATGAGGAATCTGCCAAGGAACTTGAGAAAAAACTGCGCAAGGCGGAATTTGGCTTCGATGATTTCCTGACACAGATGCAGCAGATCAAGAGTATGGGAGGAATCGCCGATCTGATTTCCATGATTCCGGGCGTAGGCAGCCAGATGAAAGATGTGGAGATCGATGAAAGCGCCATGGGTCATGTGGAGGCAATCATTTATTCCATGACTCCCCAGGAGAGGTCCAACCCCAACCTGTTGAACACATCCCGGAAACAGCGTATAGCAAAAGGCGCCGGGGTGACAATCCAGGAAGTGAACAAGCTCTGTAAGCAGTTTGAGCAGACCAGGAAGATGATGAAGCAGATGAACGGCGCCATGAGTAAGAAAGGGCGCAGAGGCAATCCATTTGGTTTTGGAGGTATGAAACTTCCATTTTAAACAGCAACTAAATCCTTCGCAAACGGACAAATGTCCTTACATTGTGACTGGACTTATATATTATAATTATATTTTATGAAAGAGGTGCAAAAATAATATGGCAGTAAAAATGAGATTAAAAAGAATGGGAAAGAAGAAAAATCCAATCTATAGAGTAGTAGTAGCGGATGCAAGATCTCCCCGAGATGGAAGAAACATCGATGAGATCGGTTTTTATGACCCAAATCAGGAACCTGCAGTTGTAAAGATTGATGAGGAAGTTGCTAAAGAGTGGCTTGCAAAAGGAGCTCAGCCTACTGATACTGTAGCAAGACTGTTAAAGAACGCTGGGATCGAAAAATAATTATCCGGAGGTAAGGGATGAAAGATCTAGTTAAAGTGATTGCAGTATCTCTTGTTGATCATCCGGAAGAAGTAGTTGTGACCGAGAAAGAGACAGATCATTCCATCATTCTGGAACTTCATGTTGCTTCAGAAGATATGGGAAAAGTGATTGGCAAACAGGGACGGATCGCTAAAGCGATGCGTACTGTTGTAAAGGCGGCTGCTTCCAAAGAAGAGAAAAAAGTGATCGTGGATATCGCTCAATAGTGAACTCGGCAGCCTCACCATAGATATGGCAGGCTGCCTGCTACGTTATGCCCGTGATGCCGGTCCGTCATGGGCATTTTAATTAATTAGAAAAGGAGCAGACATGGAAGATTTACTTCAGGTCGGTGTCATTACCGGAACACACGGACTTAAGGGAGAAGTTAAAGTATATCCTACCACTGATGATAAAGCCAGGTTTATGGACCTGACGGATGTGATCCTTATCTCCGGTAAGGAAGAAATCCCCCTTAAGGTCGAGTATTGTAAATTTTTTAAACAGTTTGTCTTTGTAAAATTTGAAGGCCTCGATGATATCAACCAGGTGGAGAAGTATAAACGATGCCCGATCATGGTGACCAGGGAGAATGCGGTACCTCTGGAGGAGGATGAGTATTTTATCGCTGATCTGATCGGTATGACCATCGTGGATGACAGCGGGATTACTTTAGGTACTCTGGAAAATGTCATCGAGACAGGAGCCAATGATGTCTATGAAGTTCAGCTTCCGGACGGAGGGCGTATCCTGCTTCCGGCGATTAAAGACTGCATCCTTGACGTGGATATGGAAGAAAGAATTATTCTGGTTCATCTGATGAAGGGATTGTAAAGGGATGAATTTTCATGTTTTAACATTGTTCCCTGAAATGATCACATCAGGGCTGAATCACAGTATTACCGGCAGGGCATTGAAAAACGGGCAGATTACCCTGAATGCGCTGGATATCCGGGCCTATGCCCAGAATAAGTCTGCCCGTGTGGATGATTATCCTTATGGCGGAGGAGCAGGCATGGTTATGCAGGCAGAACCCATCTATCTGGCCTATGAGGATATGACCAGGGAGATGAATCCCAAGCCAAGGGTGATTTATGTGACCCCCCAGGGATCGGTTTTCAACCAGGCTATGGCGGAGGAGCTTGCCCGGGAATCGGATCTTATCTTCCTCTGCGGACATTATGAGGGAGTGGACGAGAGAGTGCTGGAAGAAATCGTCACCGATCACGTATCCATCGGGGATTATGTCCTTACCGGGGGAGAACTGCCGGTTATGGTCATGATCGATGCCATCTCCCGGCTGGTTCCGGGAGTGCTTAATAATCAGGACTCGGCAGAGTACGAATCCTTCTACGGGAATCTTCTGGAATATCCTCAGTATACCAGGCCGGTGGAATTCCATGGTAAAAAGGTACCGGAGGTTCTTCTTTCCGGCCACCATGGAAACGTGGACCGGTGGAGAAGGGAACAGTCCCTAAGACGCACCCTGGAACGGAGACCTGACCTGTTGGAAGAGGCAGACCTGTCCAAAGAGGATCTTAAGTATCTGAGCTCTTTGGGTTATAAGAAAGAAAGATAAAAAATGTGAAAAAGCCTTGCAACATTCTGCAAGATATGCTATCATTCAATAGTTGTGTAAAAAAGGTGGTCCGCTGTTACGATTGATTTTTAGAATCATCTTATAAATATGTATTAAGAACACCGGCATTATATAGGAGGTAACACATGAAAGATATTATTAAGAGCATCGAAGATGCGCAGTTAAAGCCTGAAGTTGACAGCTTCCGTGTTGGTGATACCGTAAGAGTATCTGCAAAGGTTATCGAGGGAACTCGTGAGAGAATCCAGGTTTTCGAGGGAACTGTTATCAAGAGACAGAATGGTGGAGCAAAAGAGACATTCACAGTAAGAAAGTTCTCCAATGGTGTTGGTGTTGAAAAAACATGGCCGCTTCATTCCCCGATCGTTACTAAGATCGATGTTGTCAGAAGAGGTAAAGTAAGAAGAGCTAAGCTTTTCTACCTGCGTGACAGAGTTGGTAAGAAGGCTAAGGTAAAAGAATTAGTTAAATAATATCAAGAGGATAGGGGCGAGTAGGTTTTACTTGCCCTGTTTTTCTATAGATTGAGGAATGACCGATGAAGAACTATCGCTATATGGAGAGACGAAGACAGACGGTACGCCGGATAGGATTCTGGTTTGCAGAGATCCTCATATGCATTTTTCTGGCCATGATCGTGGCCTATTTCTGTGTGCAGACCGTAACAATCCGCGGGGATTCCATGGAGCCTGAATACAAAGACGGTGACAATGTTATCGTCAATAAATTAAAGTACAGGATCAGCTCCCCGGTCAGATACGACGTAGTGCTTATCGAGCTGGAGGCGGGAACCAATTCCCATTATATCGTGAAGAGAGTTCTGGGCCTTCCGGGGGAAACCGTGCAGATTGTGGACGGTAAAGTGCAGATTAATGGTGAGGAGATCAAGACAAACTTCCAGGAGGATATTCTGACGGCAGGTCTGGCTGCCTATTCCATTGAACTGTCCGAGGACGAGTATTTCGTCATGGGGGATAACTGCAACAACAGTGAAGATTCCCGTGTAGCAAATATCGGGAATATCAAAAGAAATCAGATAATAGGTAGGATCAACTAATGAATTATCAATGGTATCCGGGCCACATGACAAAGGCCAGAAGGATGATGCAGGAAAATATAAAGCTGATCGATATCATGGTGGAACTGGTGGATGCCAGAATTCCGCTTAGCAGCAAGAATCCGGATATTGATGATCTGGCCAGGAACAAAGCCCGCCTGATCGTATTGAATAAGGTGGATATGGCTGATCCGGAGGTTACCACCCGGTGGGAGAAGTACTATCAGGAGAAAGGTTTCTTTGTTGCCAAGGTTAATTCCAGGAGCGGCAGCGGTATGAAAGAAGTGAAAGCCCTCATTGAGACAGCCTGCAAGGAGAAGAAGGAAAGAGACCGGAAACGGGGAATCCTGAACCGGCCCATCAGAGCTATGATTGCCGGTATCCCAAATGTGGGGAAATCTACCTTCATTAATTCCTTTGCCGGAAAGGCTGCAGCCAAAACCGGAAATAAACCCGGAGTAACCAAGGGAAAGCAATGGATCAAGATCAACAAAAACGTCGAATTGCTGGATACACCCGGTATCCTCTGGCCCAAGTTTGAAGACCAGATGGTGGGTTTTCGTCTGGCACTGATCGGTTCCATCAAGGAAGAAATCCTGAACACCACAGAGATTGCGGTGGAGTTCATCACTTTTTTAAAAACCTATTACCCGGAATACCTAAAAGAACGATATTCTCTGGAAGACCTGGATGGTTCTTCCCCTGAAATTCTTGAGGAGATCGCAAAAAACCGGGGCTGCCTGAAGAAAGGAAATCTGGTGGACCCGGACAAGGCGGCATTGATATTACTGGAAGATTTCCGTTCTGTCAAACTGGGAAGAATCTCATTGGAGAGACCGGAAATACAGGAGGGTTGACATGGCAAAGAATAAAGAGACCATAGAGAAAGCATCAGAAGAAAACAAGAGTATGGGCAGAGAGATTCTTGATTTAGTCATCTATGTAGCAGTTGTAGCTTTGATCGTGTATCTTATCTTACATTTTGTGGGTCAGAGAACCGTAGTCAACGGGGATTCCATGGATAATACCTTAAAGGACGGACAAAGCCTTATCATGGATAAAATCTCTTACCGATTCCATGATCCGGAGAGATTTGACATCGTCATTTTCCCGGGACCGGAGGAGAATGGGGAGAACCCTTACTTTATCAAACGTGTTATCGGTCTGCCCGGTGAGACGGTTCAGATCCTGGATGGCAAGGTATATATCGATGGTGAGCAATTGCAGGAAGATGTTTACGGCATAACGGATACCATTGATTATCCTGGTATCGCCGAAGAACCCCTGACCCTGGGGGATGATGAATATTTCTGCATGGGAGACAACCGTCCTGTCAGCTTTGACAGCCGTTATAAAGAGGTGGGACCTGTAACCAGAGGGGAGTTTATCGGCAAGGTATGGATCCGTATCTGGCCATTTTCAAAATTCGGACCGGTGAGATAAGATGAAAAGTATCCGTGACATCAAAGAGGAGTTTGCCCATCTGCCCCTGGAAGAATTGCCGGCATACATAGAAAGCTATGCGTCAGATGACCGCAAGGGTGTCAGAAATCTGATGGCTGCCCAGCAAAAGCGCCTGGACCGTTATCATGCGGAAGTGGAGCGGGTAGAGAGCTTATGCTTCTACGAGAAAAAATATCAGGAGTATGCCATGATCTGCGGGATCGATGAGGTAGGCAGGGGTCCCCTGGCAGGTCCTGTAGTAGCAGGAGCCGTCATCCTTCCTAAAGACTGCCGCATCCTCTACATTAATGATTCCAAGAAACTGACTCCTGCCAGGAGAGAAGAACTGTATGATATCATCCGGGAAAAAGCGATTGCAGTGGGAATAGGCATGGCCAACCACGCCCGTATCGATGAGATCAACATTCTCCAGGCAACCTATGAAGCCATGCGGGCTGCCATCAGAAACCTGGAGGTGGAGCCGGATCTTCTCCTAAATGATGCTGTCAGCATCCCGGAGGTGACTATCCCTCAGGTGCCGATAATCAAAGGGGATGCAAAGAGCATATCCATCGGAGCTGCAAGTATCGTGGCCAAGGTGTTCCGTGACCGTATGATGACGGAGTATGATGAGATTTATCCCGGGTATGGATTTGCTGCGAACAAAGGGTATGGCTCCGGGGAACACATAGAGGCGCTTCGCCGACTGGGTCCCTGCCCGATTCACAGAAGGAGCTTTATAAAAAACCTGATACAAGTGTAGTATGCTATAATAGAATAACAGGAGAATTTTTTTGAAAGATAGGCGAAAAAGATATGGCAATCAGGGAGAGATCGCCGCTGCTGCCTTCCTGGAGGAGGCAGGTGTGCGTATTTTACAAAAGAATTTTCGATGTCGGTATGGTGAGATTGATCTGATTGGATGGGACGGATACAGTTATCTGGTTCTGGAAGTTAAATACCGGTATTCCTCCCTTTACGGGAAAGCTTCCGAGGCGGTGGATTATCGAAAACAACGAAAGATCTGTCTCACTTTTGACTATTATCGGATGAAGAAACAGTTAGATGAGTTTACCCCGGTGCGTTTTGATATCGTGGAGGTTGACCGCTACGGCAGATGCCGTTGGCTGAAAAATGCTTTTGATTACATCGGGGATTCAACATAAGAGGACAGGTCATGAAAAAACATATCCATGAGATCGCGGAGATCGTTCCCGGCAGCATCGCAGAGGAATGTGGACTGCTTCCGGGCGACAAGATTATCTCCATCAACGATCACCAGATAGAGGACATCTTTGACTACCAATTCTATATTGAGGAAGAATATCTGAGTCTTCTTGTGGAAACCATGGATGGGGAGGAGTATATCCTGGAGATTGAGAAGGATGAGGAAGAGGATCTGGGGATCATGTTTCAGGAATCCCTCATGGATCAGTATCATTCCTGCAGTAATAAATGTATTTTCTGCTTTATCGATCAGATGCCTCCCGGTATGAGAGAGACCCTGTATTTTAAAGACGATGATTCCAGGCTTTCCTTCCTGCAAGGTAATTATATTACCCTTACCAACATGAATATGCAGGATATGGAGAGGATTATCCGATATCATCTGGCCCCCATTAACATCTCGGTCCATACAACGAATCCCGAACTGAGATGCCAGATGCTTCACAACCGGTTTGCAGGGGATATCCTGGAGAAGATCCGTATGTTCTCGGAGGAACATATCGAGATGAACAGTCAGGTTGTTCTGTGCAGAGGAATCAATGACGGGGAGGAACTGGACCGTACCATCCGGGACCTGTCGGCCTTTTATCCTGCCATGGAGAGCCTTTCCGTGGTTCCCGTGGGATTAACCAGATTCCGTGAAGGACTTCCCAGGCTGGAAGCTTTTGACCGGGAATCAGCCCGCCAGGTAATCCGTCAGATAAAAGGGTGGCAGGAAAAACTGAAGGCAACTCTGGGCAGCTGTTTCGTCCATGCCTCGGATGAGTGGTTCATTCTTGCGGAGGAGGAGATTCCGCCTGCAGATTATTACGAAGGCTTTGGACAGCTGGAAAATGGAGTAGGTATGGTACGCCTTCTTATCGATGAAGTTAGAGAAACTCTGAGCTCCCTGAAAGGGGACGACCGAAGACGTCAGGTTTCTGTTGCTACCGCTAAGCTGGCCTACCCCACAATTCTTAAACTGACGGAGGAATTGAGAAGAGTCTTCCCCAATCTGATCGTACATGTTTATTGTATCCGGAATGATTTCTTCGGGGAGATGATTACAGTATCCGGCTTGTTGACAGGTCAGGATATTATAAAGCAGCTTAAGGGAAAAGAACTGGGAGAGTGCCTCTACCTGCCGGGCAACCTGCTAAGGGCCGGTGAGGAAGTACTCCTTGATGATGTGACTTTGAATGAAATCAGTAATGCTTTACAAAAGCCTGTTAGTATTTTACAATCAGATGGAAAGGACTTTGTATATAAGCTTGCAGGACTGTAGATAGAAATGGAGGATAGAATGGGAAAACCAGTAATTGCGGTGGTAGGACGACCAAATGTGGGAAAATCCACATTGTTTAATGCCCTGGCCGGAAGCAGGATTTCCATCGTAGAAGACACTCCGGGGGTGACCAGAGACAGAATCTACGCGGATGTTACCTGGCTGAATTATCAGTTTACCATGATTGATACCGGCGGAATCGAGCCGGAATCGGATGATCTGATCCTGTCCCGTATGCGGGAGCAAGCTCAGACGGCTATCATGACGGCGGATGTAATCCTGTTCCTTACGGATGTCCGTCAGGGGCTGGTGGATGCGGATTACAAAGTGGCAGACATGCTTCGCCGTTCCGGAAAACCCATCATACTTGTGGTAAATAAAGTAGATAGTTTCGAAAAATATATGCCGGATGTCTATGAATTTTATAATCTGGGACTGGGAGATCCGGTGCCAATCTCTGCAGCCGGACGGCTGGGACTGGGAGATATGCTTGACATCGTGGTAGAACACCTGGATCCGGAATCCATGGAAGAAGTGGAAGACGACCGGCCTAAGATCGCTGTCATCGGACGGCCTAATGCCGGGAAATCATCCATCATCAACCGCCTCCTGGGAGAGGAGAGGGTGATCGTTTCCCCCATCGCAGGTACTACCCGTGATGCCATAGACACCACAGTGATCCGCAATGACCAGGAATATGTTTTTATCGATACGGCCGGTTTAAGGCGTAAGAGTAAGATTAAAGAAGAGCTGGAGCGCTACAGTATCATACGTACTGTAACAGCAGTGGAGAGGTGTGATGTGGCTGTCCTGGTGATCGATGCCGTGGAAGGTGTTACGGAGCAGGATGCCAAGATTGCCGGGATTGCCCACGAGAGAGGAAAAGGCGTAATTATCGCCGTCAACAAGTGGGATCTGGTAGAAAAAGAGACAAACACCATGCGGGATTTTGAGCGGACGATCCGCAACAAACTATCCTACATGCCTTATGCAGAGATGCTCTTTATCTCCGCTGAGACAGGGCAGCGTCTTCCGAAACTGTTTGATCTGATAGATGCTGTTATCCAGAACCGGGCTCTTCGTATCCAGACAGGTGTGTTGAATGAGATTCTCACAGAGGCTATGGCAATGAAACAGCCGCCTTCCGATAAGGGAAAGCGACTGCGCATCTATTATATCACACAGGTTTCGGTGAAACCGCCGACCTTTGTTATGTTTGTTAACAGTAAGGATCTGACTCATTTTTCCTACACCAGGTACATAGAGAATCAGATCCGGAATACCTTTGGTTTTCGCGGAACTCCGATAAGGTTTATTTATCGTGAGAGAAAGGAGAAATAATATGAATCATTTCGGTGTTTACCTCTTGCTTCTTGTCATCGGTTATTTTTGCGGATGCATTCAGTCCGGCTACTTCGTAGGTAGGGTAAACGGGATTGACATCAGGGAATACGGCAGTGGGAATGCCGGTTCTACCAATGTGCTCCGGGTTCTTGGAAAGGGCTGGGCGGCCGTTACTTTCCTTGGTGACTTCTTTAAGGGATTCATCCCTGTGATGATTGTCGGTTTTCTGGCCGGTTCCAGGATGCCGGGTGTCAATCGGGAACTGGCTCAGCTGATCATTGGTTTTGGTGCTGTGCTCGGCCATGATTACCCCTTCTTCCTGAAATTCAAAGGAGGAAAAGGTGTTGCTACTTCCGCGGCGGTTATGACTGCCTTTGACTGGAGAATGGGTCTGATCAGCCTGATCATCTTCCTCATCATTCTGGTGCTTACCCGCTATGTATCCCTGGGATCCTGCTTAGTCAGCATCGGTTTCCTGGTAGAGATGGCCATCTTACATCATTTCAGACCGGACCTGATGATCATGACCTTCCTCTATACTTTCTTCATCATTTATCGCCACCGCGCTAACATACAGCGTCTGTTATCCGGTACCGAGAGTAAGATCGGACAGAAAGTTGAAATCAAAAAATAAGGTTTAAAAAAGCTCATGTTTTCCATCACCGCTAAGGGATGTGGGGAACATGAGCTTTTTCATCAGATGGAGATTGAGACTCCCTCCTCTACAGGTGGGAGATTGTTCACTTACATCAGGTGGAGTCTCAATCTCCATCTGATGAAGCCTGCGGCGCATCGCAGAGTTGCGCATAGGAAGATGTCTCTGACATCGCGCAACTCGCGCGAAATCGTCAAGACGATTCCGATTGAATTTACTGGGTCAGAAGATTCTCCCAATCCTCATAGAGTTTCAGAAGCGCTTCTTCATTCTCTTCCAGTCTGGCGGATAATTCCGTCAGTTTATCTGCGTCTGTACTGTTTTCCGGCAGATTGATCTCCTCCTGGATTCTTTCATTTTCTTCTTCAAGCTGACTGATCTTCTTTTCTGCTTTTTTCAGATCATTTTCCAGTTTCCTCTGTCTGGCAGCTTCCTCTCTGGATCTGAGCCATTCTTCCTTGGAAGAAAGACCGGTTTTCTCAGCTTCCCTATCTTCCTTATTGGTCAGATCATCGCTGTCCGCTTCGATGTTGCCCGCTTCCTTCTGCTCCAGATAGTAATTATAGTTACCCCGGTAATTGACCATACCGGAAGGGGACAGGTCGAGGATTCTTGTGGCAGTCTGGTTGATGAAATAACGGTCGTGGGACACATACAAAACGGTTCCTTCATAGTCCCGTATGGCATCTTCCAGGATCTCCCTGGACTGGATATCCAGGTGGTTGGTGGGCTCGTCCAATATAATAAAATTGGCGTTGGACAGCATGAGTTTCGCCAGGGAAACCCTTCCTTTTTCCCCGCCGCTTAAAGTGCCGATCTGCTGAAATACATCATCTCCGGTAAAGAGAAAGGCGGCCAGCACATTTCGGATTTTTAAATTGGTGAGCTTAGGGTAGGCATCTGAGATTTCCTCAAATATGGTCTTATCATCATTAAGGACATGCTGTTCCTGATCATAATAGCCGATGGATACTTTGGCCCCATAGGCAATTTTTCCTTTATCGGCTCTCAGATGGCGGTTAATGATCTTGAGCAGGGTGGTTTTCCCGGCACCATTAGCCCCCAGGATACCCACAACTTCACCACGTTTTATCACCATATTGAGGTTGGAGAAGAGATGATTGTCCCCGAAGGACTTGGTCAGTCCTTCGATAGTCAGCACATCATTTCCACTGATGATCTCCGGTTCCAGCCGGATTTTCATCTTCTGGTTGATCATCACAGGTTTATCCAAACGGTCGATTTTCTGGAGCATCTTTTCCCGGCTTTCTGCCCGTTTGATGGACTTCTCCCGGTTAAAGGATCTTAGCTTGGAGATGACCTCTTCCTGGTGGGCTATCTCCTGCTGCTGGTTGAGGTACTGCTTCATCTGAGCTTCACGCTGGGCTTTTTTCTTCTGGGCATATTGGGTATAATTTCCCAGAAAAACATTGCTTTCTCCCTGTTCAATCTCTATGACTTTTGTCACTACTTTGTCAAGGAAGTAACGGTCATGGGATACAATGAGAACAGATCCTCTGTAATTGGATAAAAAAGTCTCCAGCCAACGGATGGCATCCATGTCCAGGTGGTTGGTTGGTTCATCCAGCAGAATGAGGTCAGGCTTAACCAATAGGATACGGCTTAAGGCCACTCTGGTTTTCTGACCGCCGGATAGGGTATAGATGGGGGTATTGAACTCAGATTCCGTGAAACCAAGGCCTTTTAAGACTCCCACGATTTCACTTTTCCAGGCATAGCCATTGGCATTTTCATACTGCTGGGTCAGGCGGGAGTAACTGGCCATGGAAGCTGCCAGCTCGTCCCCCTGCTTATGGCTGATCTCCTTCTCAAGGTCATGAATCCTCTGTTCCAGCTCAATGATGTCCTTCTTGGCATCCAGCATCTCTTCATAGATGGTCCGTCTGGAACTTACGTCAATCACCTGGGACAGATAAGAATAAGTCGTGTCCCTCTGAAAAATCACTTCTCCGGAATCCGCCTCATACTCCCCTGTAATAATCTTGAAAAGAGTGGTTTTTCCGGCTCCGTTGATGCCGATTACCGCCGCTTTTTCCCCTTCATTTATAAGAAAACTGATATTATTTAAAACGTTTTTTCCGCCAAATGCTTTTGAAATCTTTTGACAAGATAGTATCATTTTGTTCCTCCGATAACTTAGCATGCAGCCAGATACTTTGGTCATAGATAAGAATCTGCACAACTATATTATTCTAACATATAAACGTTCTTAAGTAAATCATGAAGGACTAAAGGCTTCTAAAAGAATGGAATAAATATGAAAAAAAAACGAAAAATCTATAAAATAAAAATGTCAAATATTTGACAGAGACTAGGGAGTTTAGTATAATT
>JBGVCE010000477.1:0-3531 GCA_045226235.1 Anaerobutyricum sp. | reverse complement strand
CAGATACTTGATCATCTTATTAAAAGTCAAGGTATAATGAGGACTTGCCGTGGCTGAAATCAGCACATCCATCTGATCGAGGTAATCATATCTGTCCCCATAATCCACATCCGTAAATTCCCGCATACCATGTTTTAAATTAATCTTATTGGCCCTGGTGGTTACGTAGGCCTGTGCGTCATATCCGGACAGGAGGTTCATCAGAACAATCCCTCCGATCCGGCCGGTAGCCCCGATCACCATCACTTTTTTCCCATGTAAAGTACCCAGGGTATCTTCCGCCACCTTCAAAGCCAGGGTAGCAGTGGATACAGAGGTGCGGGAAAGATCCGTGTCGGTCTTCACCTTCTTGGCAGCCGTCACAGCCATCCTGAAAAATGTATTCAGGTAGACTGACGTGGCGCCGATCTCCCGGGCATTTTTGTGGGCGGTCTTTACCTGCCCCAGGATCTGGTCCTCACCGATTACCATGGAGTCCAGACCTGCCGCCACATAAAAAAGATGGTGGATTGCCTTCTCTCCGTGGAAGAAGAGCAGATATTCCCCGATCTCCTCGATCTCCCGGGCACCGGCAGCGGTTAAAAATACCTCCTGCATCCATTTATAGACCTGTCCCGTCTTCTCAGAACCGGAATAGACATACATCTCCGTCCTGTTACAGGTGGACAGCACCACGCACTCATCCACATCAGGATAGTTCGTCATCTTCAACATCATATCATTTTGCTGTTCCTGGGTGAAGGCAAACATTTCCCTCACTTCCAGAGGCGCATTCTTATGACTGATACCTATAATCTGTATTCCCATACTTGTCCCCCATCTTACTCCTTGGCCTTGCGGAACTCATGTGTGAATGTCTTATCATAAAGCTTCGAAAGTTCGTACTCATCCCCAAGGAAGTCTCCTACCACGGTGAGAGCTGTCTTGGTGATACCGGCTTCCTTCACCTTCTCGGCGATGTTGGTCAGATTACCGATGACGATCTTCTGGTCCTCCCAGGAAGCCTTATAGACTACAGCCACCGGAGTATCCTCACGGTACTCTTTCCTCAGGGTCTCTGTCAGTTCATCCATCATCCCCACGGAGAGGAAGATAATCATGGTGGAGTTATGTTTTGCCAGGTCCTGCAGTTTCTCCTTAGGAGGCATGGGAGTCCTGCCTTCCATTCTGGTCAGGATTACTGTCTGGGAAACGCCGGGAAGGGTGTATTCCTTCTGCAGGGCAGCGGCTGTAGCCAGGAAAGAACTAACCCCCGGAATCACCTCATGGGCAATCCCCAGTCGGTCCAGTTCATCCATCTGTTCCCTGTGGGCGCCAAAAATCGCCGGATCCCCCGTATGAACACGGCAGGTATCCAGGCCTTTGGCCTCTGCGTCCTTCATCACTTCAATGACTTCTTCCAGGGTCATACTGGCGCTGTTATATATTTTTGCCCCTTCCTTGGCTCCGGAAAGAACCTCTTTATTCACCAGAGATCCTGCGTAGATGATTACATCTGCATTGTCAATGAGTCTTTTTCCTTTTATTGTCAATAATTCGGGATCCCCCGGGCCAGCTCCGATAAAATGTACCATATCTTTTTCCTTTCTTTATATATAATTATTATTCTAAATATTCTGCCTTGTTTCTCTATAGCTCGTATCCATCATTTCAGAAGGACATCGATGGTTCTGCTGATATCCTCATCCGAGTGGGCAGCTGACACAAACATTGCCTCAAACTGAGACGGCGCCACGTAGATCCCCTGCTCCAGCAGCTCTCCGAAATACTCTGCGTAGGCTTTCGTATCGGAGGATAAGGCCCCTGCATAATCTTTCACCTTTTCACCGGTAAAGTAAGCGCACAGGAGAGATCCTACCTGGTTGACATGGAGAGAGATTCCCCTCTTTCTGGCCCGCTCCCTGTAAGCATCCGCCAGTTTTTCAGCATTTTTCTCAATCTTCGTATAGATCTCCGGATGATCGCTAAGAATCTGCAGGGTCTTGATACCTGCAGTGGTAGCAATGGGGTTGCCGGACAGAGTTCCTGCCTGGTATACCTTTCCGGTGGGAGCCACGTTTTTCATGATCTCCTTGCTACCGCCATAGACAGCCATGGGCATACCGCCGCCCACGATTTTTCCGAAGGTGGTCAGATCAGGATGGATTCCGTACAGGGCCTGAGCTCCCCCAACTCCGAGACGGAAACCGGTGATCACCTCGTCAAAAATGAGAACCGTTCCGTTTTCCGCGGTAATCTCACGGAGGAATTCCAGGAATCCTTCTTCGGGAGGAACCACGCCCATATTGGCGGCAACCGGCTCGACGATCAGTGCAGCGATCTGGTCCTTGTTGTTCTCAAACAATTCTCTTACGGAGTCCTTATCATTATAGAGGGCCACCAGGGTCTGCTGGGCAAAGGATGCCGGAACCCCGGCACTGTCCGGCACTGACTGGGTCAGTGCAGCAGAACCCGCCTGCACCAGAAGTCCGTCGGAATGTCCATGATAGCAGCCCTTGAACTTAATAATCTTGTCACGCCCGGTGTAGCCTCTGGCTGCCCGGATGGCACTCATGGTAGCCTCCGTGCCAGAGCTTACCAGACGCATCATCTCCATGGAGGGAACGCAATCCCGGATCATGGAAGCCAGTTGGTTCTCTTTGCCCGTAGGAGCTCCGAAGGTAAGGCCATCCAGGCAGGCTTTCTGTACTGCCTCGATAACTTCCGGATGGGCATGACCCAGGATTCCGGGACCCCAGGAGCACACATAATCGATATATTCATTTCCGTCCACATCGTAGATGCGGGAGCCCTTTGCATGGTCGATAAACAGAGGGTTTCTCCCCACAGACCCGAAAGCCCGCACCGGGGAATTTACCCCTCCTGGCATAAGATCCAGAGCAATTTTATATAATTCTTCTGATTTTCTGATATCCATACATTCCCTCCATCTGAAAACAATTTTGGTGTTATATTTTCTATTTCTGTAATATTTTGCTCATTTATCAAAACGGGCATAAACCTACGCGGATTAGTATACCATGAAAATACTCTTTTCTAAAGATAGTTTTCCATAAATATGTGCAATTATGTACCACTCATAAGGATAACTTATTGCACCTAAAAAGCAATAGATGTTATTCTGCCATTAATAGTGTCGATATTTACAATCATTTTGACGAATCATCCTCTTCTTCTCTCTTAAGGCAACTTATCGATGCGATAAATTTGTTCCATCTATGCAAAGGATTCCCCTATACAAAAAAACCGGCATCAGTGGTACAATCAGAGATAGAAAACATTCAATCTTCGTGAAGAAAGAGAAGGATCACTATGAGTAAAACAGCTTATTTTTATCTGACACCGGAGGGCAAAAAACTGGCCCAGTCTTTATCTGCCTCTCATCCCGGTGATATATACGGAAAAGAAAACTTTAAGGAAACTCTTAGAATAGCATTTGAGAATTATGACTACCTGGTGTGCATCATGGCAGCCGGTATCGTCGTGCGGATTCTGTCCCCATGCATCTCACACAAAACCAGCGACCCCGGA
>JBGVCE010000476.1:0-3466 GCA_045226235.1 Anaerobutyricum sp. | reverse complement strand
CCATACCTACAGACTTCTGAAGGTCAATGATATAGATTCCGTTACGCTCTGTGTAGATGTAGGGAGCCATCTTAGGGTTCCATCTTCTTGTCTGATGTCCGAAATGAACACCTGCTTCCAGTAACTGTTTCATTGAAATAACGCTCATTTTTTGTTCTCCTTTTTTGTTTGCGTCTTCCATTGTCTTCCCGCTCCTCAGCCACCTGCATATGCAGGCACGACGACTGACAGAATCCGACAATGTGTTTAATGGTTTACTATATGCGGCCCTGGAATCCGGTCGTGAGAATCCTGGAATATTATCCATGGCGCACACTGGGATAGTATATCACAAGGATGGTTTCCTTGCAATAGATAGAAAAGAATTATTTCATGAATATTCCATAAAATATTTCATGAATAATATACAAAAATATATGTTTATTGATCATTCATAATCAAATATCATTCTCAGTTTTCCGTCTTTATAATTCCATCCACTTAGTCTTCGTCTGCTGATCTTATCGGGTAGAGAAAAGCACCTCATCTCATTTTTCATCGTCAGATACAGGTTCTGCCCCTCTTTCGTAATCCTGATATCCTCTTCCCTGACATAGGGGATATCAAGAATCAGATATCTTGTGGATTCTTTATCCTCTATAGTATAGGCGTAATCCTCGGAGAATACTTCAGAAGGATCTGCAGATGAATATAAGGCCTCTCCCACCTCGGTAAGCATAGTCAGGCCTCTGACTTCTTCCTTCTGAAGCATCAACGTAAAAATCCTACACTTCCCAAAGGATTCCCTTGTTTTCAACATCATCTCTTCCTGCAGTCCAGACCATCTTTCAAAATACCCCTCCAGAGCCTCCTCAGGATAAATCTTATTCAGATAAACAGCATCCACCCCATAATCAAAAGCTCTGATCCAGCTGTAATTCTTCCTGGCTTCCTCATACACGATCCGCTCCGGCGTCAGAACAATACGCATACTGCAGATACTTCGGTCTGTCAGAATCTCACGGAGCCTGCTCAGTCTCTTTACCAGATGATCAAATTCCGCGAAAACCTCATCCCTGGGTTTGGGGACTGTCGTTTTCCGGCTGATCAGTCCGCCGAAGGCAGAGGTAAAATTTCTCACAGAAGGAAGAAGTTTATCTGCAAGTAGGCTTAGTCTTTCAGGATAACGCAACAAAGATAGCGTCTCCCCGGTGGGGGCACAATCCACCACGATTACATCATATGAATTGCTTTCGACGGCATCCAGTATCTTCAACAGGGAGAAGAGTTCATCCAGCCCGGGAAAAAGCAAGACTTCATCTGCCTCAAGACCTCCGTTGGCTTTCTGACTGATAATCTCTTTCAGATAATCACGCAGATTTCCCCAGGCTTTTCTGCTTTCTGCCACCGGGTCAATCTCCAAAGCCCAGAGCTGATCTCTGATCTCCAGAGGGGAAGAATTCAGAGAGACCTCAAAGGAATCAGACAGACTATGAGCCTGATCAGTACTCATGACCAGGACATTCTTACCTCTTCTGCTAAGATAGTGAGCTGTGGCAGCTGCGATACTTGTCTTGCCGACTCCTCCCTTCCCGGTATATATAAGAATCCTCATTTATCTCTCCCATCCTTTCCCTTGCGGAACCGCTGGATCCTTGCCTTTCTTTTCTCTTTCTCTGCTTCCCGTTTCTGCTTTCTCTTTTCAATCTCCTGGGATGAATCTTCATTTATCTCTGATTGCTTTTCCAGTTTGAATACGATGGAAAGCATATCTTTCTCCTTTATCAGATCTGTGATCTTCGCATCCTTTAAAACATTGGGCAGAGGAATCCTCCGATTGTAGTTATTCAGAGTGATATCCAGGTCAAGCATATATTTCTTCACGGTGAAATTCATGTGATCAGCCCCCGGAAGGGGAATCATCAATTGATATCCCTCCGGAATGGAAACATAGATCTCCCTTTCTCCTCTTTCAGGCAGATCAAACAGACCTTGAGAAGGTAATATTTCCAGGCTGAGTTTCTTTACTGCGCTCATCCCCCGAACCTCATCCGGATACCATGGAATTCTGGTAATGGGAACATGTACAAATACACTCTCAAGCTCTTCGATATATGGTTTCTGGATCTCCCTCCAGTGATTCATGAAATCATTGCCGGTATCTTCCGGCAGGATACGATTCATGAAGACTCTGTCCACCTGATACCCATAGAGATTCAGGTACATATAGTTTCTTTTGGTTTCTTCCACCACCATTTTCTCGGGAATACAGACAAGGCGGACTGTACAGATCTCAGGATCCTGCAATAATTCCTGCAGGAGTACCATCTGGGCGTGCAGTTCTTCGATTTCGTCCATAGCCTTATGGTTGGGAAGAGATACCTTGTATTTTATTTTTGAAACCGGGGACAGGATACGAATCATTAATCTCCCCACAGGAAAAAACTTCTCCATATACCAGGTGAGTAACTCCGGAAGTTTTAGCAAGGAGAGAGTCTCGCCGGTAGGAGCACAGTCCACGATTATTCTGTCATAAATTCCGCTAAGATATAGTTTTCGAATCTTCAGAAGAGAAAACAGATTCTCAAATCCGGGCAGAAGAAAATAATCCCCTGAATTCATTTCCAGACTGCTCCCTACCAGTTTCCCCAGCACATGGCTTAGATCAGGGTATTCATGCTGCATAATCCAGTCCGGATCCAATTCCAGGATATCCAGGCATCCCATGACTGTCCTGATCTCTCTGCCGGCCTCCGTCTCGAAGAGGTCGCCCAGATTATGAGCCATATCGGTACTGACCAGGAGAGTTTTCTTCCCCTCGGATGCGGAAGCAACCGCATGGGCTGCTGCAAGGCTGGTTTTCCCCACTCCGCCTTTACCGGTAAATATAATGATCCTTCCCATTTTCTCCCTCCGACTGATAGAAGAGCCACATCAATTCCGTGGATTGATGTGGCTCCAAATGTACAATATTATTTCATCAGGATCACCTGGTATCCCTGCCTGTCAGATTATCCCTGCCTGTACTGAACACCAATCTCCCCATGAGGATGATTCCACTCTTTTACAATCTTTCCTCCGGAAAGAACACGGCATGTTCCACATTCCAGGCAACCCAGGTAAGAGAAACTAAAAATACCTTCATCATATTTGTAGCACTTTGCCGGGCATGCAAGTACAAGTTTCCTGATTTCCTCCTCGTCCTTATAATCGAGATCAACGACAATATGAGGATGTTCTTCGTCTGTACGGAATAAATCCAATGCCAGTTTATCATCTATACTCATCTTTTTCATATTAGAACGCCTCCAGTAGAATTGTGATAAAATCAACCAGTTCTCTTGCGCTTGTCCTCTGAGCCAGTGATTCAACGATACCCATGATCAGTCCGCTGTTCGGTTTTCCATCCACTACAAAGAGTTTTGCGGCGATATCATCCACCATCTCAGGAAGATCCTTGAAGATTGCTCTCTTTGTTAACAGTGTC
>JBGVCE010000475.1:0-2750 GCA_045226235.1 Anaerobutyricum sp. | reverse complement strand
CAAGTCTGCGGAAAGATTCCTTGGATAATTTCTTTGATGTCTCCCCACGGCTGGAGACTCTTCCGGAGAGGAGGTGAACCAGGTCTCCCACCTTGCTCTTTCCAAAGCAACTGATCATTACAACTTTCAGCATATCTGCATAAGAAGGGATGTAGAGGGCTTCAAAGGGCTTTTCTGTCCACAGAAGAGGCTTACCGTAATCTGTAGCCAGGAATTCAGCCTCATTTTTCTTCAGGATAGACAGGAAGGAGGGTTCTTTCAGAAGATGACAAAAATGGTCGATACAGTTTCGGATCAGATCACCCTCGTATTCTTCATTTACGGAGATCTTGGACATTACAAAATCTTCCTGGTTCAGGGGCTTGCCCTGCAGGTTAATTCGGATAAAAATCTCAGAGACCACATCTATATCCAGCAGGAAAGATAACTCAATGATACCCACCTGATGTTTCAGTATGCCCTTAAGACGATCGATATTCTCCTCCAGCTTACTGATGTCCTTGCCAGGATTCAGCTGGCTGTATTCCTGTTCAAATTTGCGGTAAGAAAAGTTTCTTTTAAAGAGGACAGAGATATCGGGAATCCATTCTTTATTCTCATCAAGACTCTCATCATATACTGCAAAATGGGCTTCATCATCCTGTGCCAAAGGGTTAAAAGCAATTCGTACCCTTTGATACTGATAGGCGTCGTTTAACACTTCCTTACCCAGTATGGCAGCCATAAGGGAGGTTACTCTCTGCTGCCCGTCGATCAGAATCTTCTTGGTGCCGCCCTTGCCGAATCCTTTTAGACGTACCTTTGAGTTCTGCCAGATGATGAGATAACCGATAGGATACCCTTCGTAAAGAGAGTCGATCAAGGCACAGACTTCTTTCCCCTTCCATACAAAAGGTCGCTGAATCTCAGGAATGGCAATCTGATCATCCTGAACATAATTCAATATGTTACTGATAGAATAATGTGTAATCTTGTAGTTATCCATGCTCACCCTCCAATACGCTGCATCACTGCTTCATCTTCTTAAGTTCATCAAATACCACGTCATTTAATACTTTAATATAAGTTCCCTTCATACCGGAAGATCTTGATTCAATCACCCCTGCACTCTCGAACTTGCGAAGGGCATTCACGATGACAGATCTTGTAATTCCAACCCGGTCAGCAATCTTACTGGCAACCAGGATACCTTCTTCCCCGTCCAGTTCATTGAAGATGTGCTGAATTGCCTCCAGCTCAGAAAATGACAAGGTGGAGATCGCTGATTTAACTATGGAAACCTTGCGGTTTTCCTCTGCATTTTCCTCATTTACAGAACGCATCATTTCCAGGCCTACTACAGTTGTACCATACTCCACAAGAATGATATCATCAATCTCATACTGTTTTTGTTTACGGTACATGAAAACGGTACCCAGTCTCTCACCGGCGATATCGATAGGATTGATAATGGCCTGATAGTCATTGGTATCTTTAAATTCGAAACCAAGAGTTTCCAGATTGACATTTTCTTTTGTGGACAATACCCCCAGAAGCCTCTCATTCAGCATAGGATCCACGTACTGTCTGACCTCATTCGTGATCAGGTGATCGATCACCTCAATATCCGAACGGTTTTTTATTCCAAGCACTTTTCCTTTCCTGCTGATTACCAGGACATTGGATAAGAGAATATCACTTAAGACGTCACAGATATCATTAAATACCACCTTATGTGAATTATTGTTGTGTAGCAATTTATTAATTTTTCTGGTCTTATCTAGTAATTGGACACTCATATAATTCCCCCGTATTCTATAAAAATAAATATAAATTAACTGACAATTTCTTTATTTGTTATTATATCATAGAAAAAAATCAATCTCAACAATATATTCAAAACAATTAGAATATTTGTGAAAATAAAGTAATAAATGTTTAATTTATTGCTACAAATAACAAATATAGCAATATTAGTGAAATTAATTACTTATCTCTCGAAATATTTCCAAGATTATAAAGTGTATATATAATTAGAAAAATTAGCAAATAAAAAGCACCAAGTATGGCTGTGATACTCGGTGCTATTTATAACTTATTCTTCCTGGCTATCCAGATCCTGGACATGGCCGCAATCCGGATTGGCACAAACGAGCTTTTTCCCTCGTTCTACCATATAGCTCCCACATTCTTTACAAGAGACCGGGGAAATCTTCTGCCAGCTCATAAAATCACAATTAGGATTATCTACACATCCATAATATTTTCTGCCCTTTTTCGTCTTCTTTAAAACGATATCCTTGCCACACTTAGGGCATTTAATCCCTGTCTTCTCGTAGTATGGTTTGGTGTTACGGCATTCAGGGAATCCGGGGCATGCAAGGAATTTGCCATGGGGACCATACTTGATAACCATGTTTCTTCCACATTCCTCACAGATTTCATCGCTGACTTCATCCTGAATCTTAACCTTATCCAGCTCCTTCTCTGCGTTTTCAACCGCTTCCATCAGGTCCGGATAGAAATTCTCCAGGATGGTTTTCCACTTAACTTTTCCCTCTTCTACCCCATCAAGGAGAGACTCCATGCTGGCGGTAAAGTTCACATTAACAATGGAGGGAAATGCTTCCATCATCATCTCGTTCACTGCTTCACCCAGTTCCGTCATATACAGATTCTTATTCTCTTTGACGATATATCTCCTTGACAGCAGTACTGTGATGGTCGGTGCGTAGGTACTTGGCCTTCCTATGCCAAGTTCCTCCAAGGTC
>JBGVCE010000474.1:0-2546 GCA_045226235.1 Anaerobutyricum sp. | reverse complement strand
TCCGGGTAAGTGATGGAAAAAGGAATGTGATCGTAAAACAGGGCAGAGCGGTTGGAAGGAATGAGGGATTCACAGATCTTTCTTCTGAGAGAACCCGCCTGGAATTCGAATCCATGATGATCCGGAAGGCTATTGTTCCGGAATACATACCTGATCTGTATTTCTATGACGAAGAGAATCAGGTATTCGTTACGGAAGATGTATCCTATCTTAAGATTATGCGTTTCCAGCTCAATAAATCCGTGATGTTTACCGGATTTGACAAGCTGGCAGCAGATTTTTTGTCTAGGATTCATTTCTACACCTCAGAATTGTTTATGGATACAGAACTGTTCCGTGAGCTTGACAACCATTTTACCAATCATAAAATGAGGAGTATTTTTGATAATATCATCTTCGTTTCCAAGGAGGAGTTCGGTGACCAAAAGTATGGTTTAAGTCTAGATCCGGAAGTTGCCGATTGTGTCAGAGATATTGTGTTTGATCCGGATGCCATTCTGGAGAGATACCGGTTGAGAGAGATATTCATGAAGACATCGGAAGCTTTGATCCACTGTGATTACCACACATCCAATATTTTTATCGGGGATGGAAAGATGAAGGTTATCGATATGGAATATTCTTTCTGCGGTCCTGTGGCCTTTGACCTGGGGTATCTTTTTGGCAATCTGATCTCCCAGTACGTATGTGCCGGTTTTCGCCCTTATGATGCGGAGGAGGATCGGGAGAAATTCAGGAACTATATCATGGATACCATCGAAGGGATCTATACAGAGTACTGCAGATTGATTGCTTTCTACTGGAACAGAGATGCCAAAGAGGAATATAAGGGGGTAAAAGGTCTGCAGGAAGATTTCTTTAAGAAGCTGCTCAGCCGGACCATAGGATATTGTTCAACAGCCAACCTGTTCCGCATCGCCAGTGAGATTGATTTTCCGGAATACAGTGCTATAACGGATTGGAACCTAATGAGACAGGCAGTAACTCAGTCAGCCCTCATGGACAGAAGGATGCTTTTGAACCGTGACAACTATAAAGACATCAGGGAATGGCTGGAAGATATGAAGCAACTTGAAAAAGCCTATGGAGTATATGTAGTAAAGAGTGAGGAAAATGGTTAAGATTCTTTCTCGTCTCTCTCTCGGGCCTGACGCCCGGGAAGAAGATCTCCACGGATCGGAGTTATTTCCTTGTGAGATTTATGAGACATCCCTACAAATGCATACCGGCAGAAAGATCCCGGAACACTGGCATAGTGAGATTGAAATCGGATATGTTGAAAAAGGAACCATTGCGTTTTCATGTAATAATGAGAATTTTATTCTACATGAAGAAGATGTTTATTTTATCAGCTCCTCCTGCAGACACTCCATGACAGATCTGACAGATAAGTCTGTTTTTTATAGTATCGTCTTTCATGAGAATATGATAACCGGACCCGGATCCATTAATGAAAAGTATCTGTATCCTGTTATTCACAACAGAGAATTTTCTTTTTTGCTGATTCAGGATCCATATATACTAAGTATTTTGAGGGACATTGTATCCTTGGGTGACGAACAGATTCCGGGTTATGAACTTCTTGTGCGTAATCATTTAAGCAGTATTATACTGTGGATTTACCGTAAATATAATGTAATCGAAAATGTGCATGAGACCTCAGAAGTGTCTTTCAGGGTAGGAAGAATGCTGACTTTTATGGCTGATCATTATATGGAGGATATTCAGGTAAAGCAGATTGCAGACTATGCCCATGTTAGTGTAAGGGAATGTTACAGGGCATTTCGTACGGAACTGGATAGTTCGCCAACGGAATATCTTCATCAATACAGACTGAAAAAGGCGGCTGATCTGCTTGCGGGGACAGAACTGAAGATTGAGGAGATTGCAAAAAAATGTGGTTATAATCAGACCGGCTATTTCTCTACGAGATTTAAAAAGAGTTATCTATGTTCTCCAACGGAGTACAGGAAAGCGAACCGACATAGTAATTCATTTTAAAACTGTCAAAAGAAGGTGAAGTCATGGAAAAAAGAAGCGTGGGATTTATAGAGGCTGTTGGACTGGCAAGTGCCATAGAGGCGGCGGATGCAGCTGTAAAGTCCGGCAACGTCACGCTTTTAGGATACGAATACAGTGGGTACGACGCCAGGATAGTCGTTAAGATCGAGGGTAAGATCGGCGATGTCCAGACTGCCATAGATGCTGCAGCAAGAGCTACCCAGAAGATAAAAGGCTCATTAAAAGGATATGATTATGTTCTTCTTAAAGGGGCACTTGATCAAAAAGTGTATGATTCCCTGGTTCATAATGCCCTGACCACAGGTGATGATCTTCAGATTGCGTCCGGAAAGCGTCCACAGGGAACCAATAAAACCGGAAAATGTGCCGGTAAATGGAATCCTGTGGGAGCCTATATTTATGAATGAAAGATATATGTCAACTTAAGAAAAATGGTATCAAATATTAAGAAAATGATTTCTAGTCTTTTTATGGATTTTGTGTTAGACTATCAACAATGAGCCAATTTTACTATAGTAAGTGGA